>JBEGPS010000146.1:0-3494 GCA_041181325.1 Pseudomonadota bacterium | reverse complement strand
CGTGCTCGTATCAGCGTGTGCACAGGTCGATGAATTGAGGGCCGGCCTCAAGGGCAACCGCGTGTTATCGGCATGGCTTGAACTTCTGCCCAGCACCTTGCAACAGTGCGGCCTGTGGGATGCGCTGCTGGCTGACGGTGCGGGTGAAAAAGTCCTGACGGTGTTGCACATGAATGAAGCTGCCAACAGTGACTGGCATGCCTTGGCAACATCTGCGCTGTGGGCGCAGCGCCGTATGGACTTGTCAGAGTTCACGCAGTGGGTGAATCAGGCGCTGGAAGGTGCCAACTTCAAGCCAGCTTATCCTGATGAGGAACAGGTGGTGTTCTTGCCCATGAGCCAGATGTTGGCGCGCCCGTTTGCGGCGTTGGTGCTGGCCGGGTGTGACGAGGTGCGCCTAAACCCCAATGCAGAGCCGCCCGGTGTGTGGACCGCCGCGCAGCGCGAGGCCTTGGGTCTGCCCTCGCGTGATGTGCTGGAAGCGCTGGTGCGCACCGCGTGGCACTACGCGCTGCACACCCCGGTGTGTGATGTGCTCTGGCGTACCAGCGACGAAGCCGGTGAAACCGTGCTGCCCAGCAGCTTGGTACAACTGATGCAGATGGACGCCGACACGGCGCAAGAAGGCCAAGATCCACGCGTATTGCGGCAAGTGCAAAGCACGCCCGTGCAGCCCCCACAACCTGTGGGCGCGCAATTGCCGGTGCGCCACCTGTCGGCCAGCGCCTACGACGACTTGCGCCAATGCCCATACCGCTTTTTTGCGCTGCGCCAGTTGGGCCTGAAGACCAACGATGAGCTGGAAAGCGAAGTCGATAAGCGCGACTTTGGCGTGTGGCTACATGCGGTGTTGGGCGAATTTCACGAAGCACTACAGATGCGCATGCAGCAGGGCGATGCAGCGGACATAGCCGAACGCGTGACCATGATCGACGCAGCGGCGGCGGCTACAACGGCGTCCATGGGTTTGCCCGGCGGCGAGTTTTTGCCGTTCGCTGCAGCTTGGCCCGCGGTGCGCACTGGCTACCTAAATTGGCTGACCACGCATCAAGCGGAGGGCGCAACGTTTACCAGCGCCGAGACATCGCATGCCCAGCCCTTGGGCAGCGTGTCGCTGGTGGGGCGCATTGACCGTATTGACACACTGGCCGATGGCTCGGTCATGGTGATGGACTACAAAACCGAGTCGCCGGCCAAGACCAAGCAGCGCGTCAAAAACCCGCTGGAAGACACGCAAATTGCCTTTTATGCAGCGCTGTTGCCCAACGACACTTTGCGCGCCGCCTACATCAATGTGGGAGAGGGCGACAACAAAACTTGCAAGGTGGAGCAGCTCAACATTGTGGAGGCGCGCGATGCGCTGATTGGCGGGATCCAGGCCGACATGCAGCACATATCTGACGGCATGCCACTGCCCGCGCTGGGCGATGGCCCCGCGTGCGACTACTGCCAGGCCCGTGGCCTGTGCCGCAAAGACTTTTGGAGTGTCCCATGACCACCGCCGCTCGCATAACCACTCCGGCAGCCTACGAACACAACGGCGCGCTGGTAGAGCGCACCCGCTTTTACGAGATTGCCTGCAACCCGCAGCGCAGCGTGGCGGTAGAAGCCTGCGCGGGTGCGGGCAAAACCTGGATGCTGGTGTCGCGCATGCTGCGTGCGCTGGTGGAGGGCTGTGCACCGCAGGATATTTTGGCCATCACCTTCACCAAAAAAGCCGCAGGCGAAATGCGCATGCGGCTGCAAGAGTGGCTGAAAGAATTTTCAACCGCGTCTGACGCCAAACTGCAAGACGAGTTAAGAATTCGCGGCATGTCGCAGCCCGCCACACCCGAGCAAATCAGCACGCTGCGCGGCCTGCACGTTGCGCTGTTACGCAGTGGGCGGCCAGTGCAAATTCGCACCTTCCACAGCTGGTTTGCGGCCCTGCTGCGCAGCGCACCGCTGGCGGTGTTGCAAGAGCTGGGCTTGCCCCTGCACTACGACCTGCTGGAGAACGACGCCAAAGCCATTGCGCTGGTGTGGCGCAGGTTTCAAACCCGGGTGGCGCAAGACGCAGCAGGCCATGCCGACTACCTGGCCGCCGTGGCCACCTTTGGCCGTTTTAACACGCACAAAGCGCTGGAGTCGGCGTTGTCCAAACGGGTGGAATTTGTGCTGGCCGATGCGCATGGGGTGGTGGATGCATCGGTCAACCACTTCACCACCCAGTTCCCAGAATTTGCGGGTGCGAATCAACCGTGGGACCATGTAGCGGCACCCATGGTGCAACAGCAGTTGTGGGGCGCAGCCAAGCTGCTGGGGGCTAGCAAGTTGGCAACGTGTTTGGATGCTGCCAGCAAGCTCGAAGCGGCCCTGACAGCGTGTGACACCCCTGCGGTGTTCGATGCCCTATTTACCCAAGCAGGCAAGCCCCGCAAGTTGAGCGACAAATTGGTGGGCATAGAAACCGTGCGCCAGGCGCAAGCGGTTCTGGAGCGCGTCAAGCAAGCCCAAGACCAGCACGAAGCCTGGTTGCACCAGCAACGCATGGCCCGCCTGGCGCGGGGTTTGGTAGAAGACTACGCCGCCCTCAAGCGCGAGCGCGGCTGGATCGACATGGGCGACCTGGAACGTGCCGCACTGGTGCTGATGTCTGACCCAACGCTCAGCGGTTGGGTGCAAGAGCGGCTAGACGCACGCGTGCGCCATTTGCTGATTGACGAATTTCAAGACACCAACCCGCTGCAATGGCAGGCGCTCAAAGCCTGGTTGTCGGGCTACGCGGGCGCGGGCTACGCGCCTAGCGTGTTTGTGGTGGGCGACCCCAAGCAAAGCATTTACCGTTTCCGCCGCGCGGAGCCGCAGGTGTTTCGTGCAGCCAAAGCGTTTGTCCAGCACGGACTGGGCGGCGATTTGCTGAGCTGCGACCACACTCGGCGCAACGCGCCGCCCATCATTGATGTGGTGAACGCCGTGATGCAGCAGGCGCAAGACGCAGGTGAGTTTGACGACTACCGCAGCCACACCACCGAGTCGGGGTCAAAGGGCCAGGTGTTCAAACTGCCGCGCTTGCTGCGCGAAGAAAAAAGCGACGCCGATACAGAAGTTGATGCGGACGATGCAGCATTGGCCTGGCGCGACTCGCTCACCACCCCGCGCTTTGAAGCCGAAGAAACCCGCAAAGTATTGGAGTGCCGCCAGGCCGCGCACTGGCTGACGCAGCACATGCAGGCCACCGGGCTGCAGCCCAAAGACGTGCTGGTGCTGGCCCGCCGACGCGAGCGCCTGGGCCTGATGCAGGCCGAGCTGGCTGCGCTGCACATTGCCGCGCAGCAGCCCGAGAAAACCGAGTTGGGCGACATGCCCGAAGTGCAAGACATCGTTGCCTTGCTGGACGTGCTGGTGTCGCACCGGCATGACCTGTCGCTGGCGCGGGCGCTGAAGTCGCCGCTGTTTTCGGTGAGCGATGCCGACCTGGTGCAACTGGTGCTGTGCCAGCGCGCCATGCAGGC
>JBEGPS010000145.1:0-6013 GCA_041181325.1 Pseudomonadota bacterium | reverse complement strand
GATCCGTTCCACGACAAATCCGATGTGATGCGTCAATTCTTTTACGGCCAACCCGGCGGATACGACGCGCGGGCGGTGCCAGGCATGGGCGGGTTTGTGTGGAATAACGGCGTCCACGAAGTGATGACGACCTATGCCCCTAGACAATTGCCCATTTTGAATGGGTTAGCCCGCAATTTCGCTGTGTCCGATGCTTGGTACTGCTCCATGCCAGGCGCCACCGACCCGAACCGTGCGTTCGCGTTTACAGGCTCGGCCTTAGGAGAGCTCAACAATTTCCAGAATGGCACTACCTACCAAAACTGGCCTAGCAACCCCCATCGACAATCCATTTGGAAGGTGTTGTGGAACAACGGACTGAGCGACTGGAAGCTCTACCACTGCGTAGACTGGATGAATTTTGTCCACACCTACCACCTGTACCTGCAAGGCACTATTCCGTCTGTCGACAAAGCCATTAGCACGAACCCGACAAGTTATCTGGACACAGTCGATCAATTCAAGCTCGATGCTGCCGCTGGAAATCTGCCCGCATTCAGTTTTTTGGAGCCCGTTTGGATCGCCATGACGGGCACCACCTCTTACCACCCGGGCGCAGACCCCACGGCCGGTGAGATTGCTCTCAATGAAATTTATGAAGCGCTGCGCAGTAGTCCGGCGTGGAAGGACACGCTTTTCGTCATCACCTTCGACGAACATGGCGGTGTGTTTGATCACGTTCCACCGCCTTACGCCGAGAATCCTTGGCCCAATGACGTAAATGACGGCTTTCGTTACGACTTGATGGGTGTACGGGTGCCCACCATTCTGGTGTCACCCTGGATCAAAGAGCAAACGGTGTTTCGCTCGACCACCGATGTAGCGTATGACTCCACGTCCATCCTCGCCACGCTGCTGCACTGGGCTGGCATTCCGAAATCGCGCTGGTGTATGGGTGAACGCGTGAACCACGCCCCCACCTTCGAGAGCGTGTTTCAGCGCGAAACCCCTCGTCTTGAGACTCCCCGGCTGACCCCTGCATACGACAAATCATTCCCCAAGGCTGGCCCATTGGCAGCCACTTCAGTGCGTATTAATGACTTGCATCGTCTCATGGCGCCGCGCGCTGTTGCAGCCCTTGCCAAGGGCAAACTCAATCAGGATGAAATCAATCGCTTGGCTGACGAAGTCATGAACGATGCCACCGATGCCGCAAGCTTGCACCTGCGTCTTCAAAGATTGGTGCAACAGCTGAAATGAATCTTTTGGACTGGGCCGGCTATGGGTGGTACGCCGGCTTGACGGCACTTGTTGCGGCGTTGGCAAGTGCAGCCTATTTTCAACGGCGAAGACTGGCTGACACACAGGCACAGTTCGTCTTCGAACGAGAAGCAAGGCTCGCCGATGCAAAAGAAGCATTGGCACAACAGGCGGCAACCGCGTCGGTATTGCAAGTCATGGGCCGCTCCATGGCCGACTCCAAGCCCGTTTTCCAGAAGATCACAGAAAGCTGCTTTCAGCTTTTCGAGGGCTTACACGGCGGCGTCCTCTATCTAGAAGACGACGACATAGTGCACCTGGGTGCACACAAAGGCGCCGGTGCCGAAGAACTGGCACAAGGCTTGCCAAGCAAGCTGGTTCCTGGCTCCATTACCGGTTCAGTCATCAAGGAAAAGCGTGCGATTCAGTTTGCCGATGTGCATACCGACCCCGGGGCCACCGAAACCCTCCGGCGCAATAGCCGCAAGACCGGCACCCATTCCATCCTGTTCGTGCCTCTGGTGTCCGACGGCGTCGGCGTCGGCACGATTTATGTGGGACGTGAAACTGTAGGCGCATTCACGCCCAAGCAGGTTGCGCTGCTGGAAACGTTTGCAGACCAGGCGGTCATCGCGATTCAAAATGTGCGTATGTACAACGAAACCCGCGTGGCCCTGGAACGGCAGACGGTAACGTCTGACATCCTTAAGGTGATAGCCCGCTCGCCCGATGACCTTACACCGGTGTTTCAAGCCATTGCCCACCATTCCAACCAGCTGCTCGGTGGACTTTCAACTCTTGTAACTCACTTGGTAGGCGAGAGCCTGGAGTTGGTTGGGTTGACATCTGTAGATCCAGACAAAGAAGAGGCGCTTCAGGCCTTGTTTCCGTTGCCTGCAGCAGATTTTCCCTTGATGGAGCAGGTGCTGGCCGGAGAGTCACTCGTAGTGAGCGACATAGAAGCCAATGACCGTGATTCAGTACGGTCATTGGCATTGGCCCGTGTACAAGGCGCGCGTAGCATGCTCATTTCCCCACTGATGCGCAATGGCGTTGTCATGGGGTTCATATGCGTCGCGCGCCAAGAGCCTGGGCCATTTGACACGCATGCATCTGATCTGCTGATGACTTTTGCCGATCAGGCCATCATTGCCACTGAAAACGTGCGTATGTTCAACGAGGCGCGCAATGCACGTGCCGCGGCAGAGGCTGCCAATCAGCATAAAAGTGACTTTCTGGCCAACATGAGTCATGAAATACGCACGCCAATGAACGCCATCATTGGCATGAGCTTTTTGGCGCAGAGCACCGACCTGACGATCAAACAGCGGGACTATTTGCAAAAAATCCAACAATCCAGCCAGCATTTGCTGGGAATCATCAACGATGTGTTGGACTTCTCCAAAGTAGAAGCAGGCATGTTGCACATCGAGAACGTGCCCTTCGTGCTGGAAGATCTCATGGACGACGTGGCCACTTTGGTGACGGAGAAAGCCGCACAAAAAGGGCTTGAGCTCATCATTGACATTAGCCGCGACGTGCCACCCACTTTGGTGGGTGACGTACTCCGGCTACGGCAAATTCTCGTAAATTACACCAACAATGCGGTCAAGTTCACCGAAAGTGGCTCTATCGACATCAATATCTCTGTTGACGAGATGTTGCCCGACGGTGTGAAGTTGAAGTTTTCAGTTCACGACACCGGCATCGGTCTGACTCCGGAGCAAATCTCGCGGTTGTTCCAAAGTTTTCAGCAAGCGGATGCGTCCACCACCCGAAAATACGGCGGCACAGGTTTGGGTCTGGCGATTTCCAAACAGCTAGCTGAGCTGATGGGTGGGACTGTCGGTGTCGACAGCGTGGTGGATGTAGGTTCTAATTTTTGGTTTACCGCCCGAATGGGTTTGACCAACCAAGCACTTGCACCGCGCTTACCCCAGCCAGAACTCCGTGGGCGGCGCATGCTGGTGGTAGACGACAACGCACACGCCCGTGCTGTGCTGGTTGAACTCCTGCAGAGCATGAGTTTTGAAGTCAGTGCCGTAGAGTCTGGTCTGCAAGCCCTGGAAACTATCCGTTCGTGTGCCGACAACGGCACTTTGCCCGACGTCTTGCTACTGGACTGGCAAATGCCCGGCATGACCGGTGCCCAGGTGGCAAAGCACGTTCATGCCATGGGCTTAGCGATGACCCCTCACATGGCCATCGTGACCGCATACTCTCGTGAAGACGTTTTGCAATACGCAGCAGAGGCCGGCGTTTACGAAGTGTTGGCCAAACCCTTGAATCCTTCGCTGCTTTTTGACACCGTGGTACGTCTTTTGTCGGGTGGCCGCAGCCAAGTTGGGGGGCATCCACTCACATCTCTGGTCGGTATTACCAAGGACTACAAGGCGCTGACAGGCGCAATGGTCTTGCTGGCTGAAGACAATCCGTTGAACCAACAAGTAGCCACCGAATTGTTAGCCGAAGCGGGAGTATCGGTGCGCATCGCCAACAACGGACGGGAGGCAGTGTCTTTGGCTCGGGCGTTTAAATTCGATGCCATTTTGATGGATATGCAGATGCCTGAAATGGATGGGGTCGATGCAGCCCTGACCCTGCAAGCCCACACTGACTGGCTCGCGGTGCCGATTATTGCTATGACGGCCAATGCAATGGCCGCAGACCGCCAGCGTTGCAGAGATGCCGGCATGATCGACTTTGTCGCCAAACCCATTGAGCCTACATTGCTATTTGAAGCGCTGATGCGCTGGATTTCGAAAGACGTTTTGCATGCCCGTGCGCAAAAAAAGGGGGCTGCTGTCTCGCAAATCGTGCAACCAGAAAGCGCTCCATCGCAGCACGTATTGCCAGCAACTCTGAACGGCTTAGATATTGCTTCGGGCCTACGCCGCACCATGGGGCGCAGCGAGCGTTATCTGGCTTTGGTACAAGACTTTGTCAATCAACAGACTGGCACATTGCGACGAATCTCCCATGAGTTGGAAACTGGCAACACTGGTGCTGCGGAGCGCATTACCCATACATTGCGGGGTTTGGCCGGCACTATTGGTGCGGATGCGGTTCAACAAGCCGCACTTCAATTGGAAACGCGGCTGCGTCACCAGCCCACAGGCACCGAGCAAATCAGTAAAGGGTTGCGAGAATTGCAGCAATGCCAAGACACTTTACTGTTAACGCTACAAGGCTTACTAGAGGCCTATCCAGTGGTGGCGCCAGTCATGGCGGAAATATCGACAGAGCAAGGGCATGGCGTGGTGCGCCGTCTCGAAGAACTGCTGGCAGATGACAACCCCAACGCAGAACGCTATTTCTCGCAAAATCAAACTCTTTTTCAAGAAATATACCCCGTGTACTTCACACACCTCAAACTGGCCATCACCACGTTTGCACTGGATGAAGCCTTGGTCATTCTCAGAACGAAAGTCCATACCCATGCCTGATGTCAAGTCCATCCAAGACAAACCGTTGATTCTGGTGGTGGACGACACACCGGCAAATCTATCCCTGATGAACGACCTTCTGGGCACAACCTACCGCATCAAAGCGGCTAACAGTGGTGCACGGGCGCTCAAAATTGCGACGTCTGATCCGCGCCCCGATTTGATCCTGCTTGATGTCATGATGCCAGAGATGGATGGTTTCGAGGTGTGCCGCCAACTCAAAGCCGATGCCTATACCCGAGATATTCCGGTGATTTTCCTCACCGCTCGATCTGAGGTGCAAGACGAGCAAATCGGCTTCGAACTGGGGGCGGTGGACTACATTACCAAACCAATCAGCCCACCAATTTTGCTGTCACGCGTGCATACCCACCTGACGTTGAAGGCCTCGGCGGATTTGTTGAAGAATCAAAATCAGTTTCTGGAGTTGGAAGTTCAACGCCGGCTCGAGGAGGTGCTCGACATACAAGACGTCACTATTCTGACCATGGCATCGTTGGCAGAGACACGGGATAACGAAACCGGCAATCACATTATTCGTACGCAACACTACGTTCGATTGTTGGCTTTAGAGTTGCGCAAAGATCCCAAGTTCGAATGGCAGCTCGACGATCGAACCGTAGACCTGTTATTCAAATCAGCACCGCTGCACGACATCGGCAAGGTCGGCATTCCAGACCGAATTTTGCTCAAGCCAGGGGGCCTGACGCCAGAAGAGTTTGCCGTCATGAAGACGCATACCACTCTGGGTAAACTGGCCATCGAGTCGGCGGAGGCACGTCTGGGCAAACATGTGCCGTTTCTCCAGTGCGCCAAAGACATTGCCTATTCCCACCAAGAAAAATGGGATGGCTCGGGCTATCCTGAAGGTCTCAGCGGCGATGCCATCCCCTTATCGGCACGTTTAATGGCCGTGGCCGATGTGTATGACGCGCTAATCACGCGACGGGTGTACAAACCAGCCTTTACCCATGAGGTGGCAGTAGACATCATTGAAAAGGGACGGGGGAAACATTTCGACCCCAACGTTACTGACGCGTTTATATCGGTTCACTTACATTTCAAAGCTGTTGCTGAAATGCACAGTAACGAAGAGGAAATGTAGGCATTTAAGCAACTCCCCCCCTGCTCCCCACAGCCGCCCTCAACGCACACAAACCACACAATTGCAATGCCAACCGATGCAATGCCTGCCAACCGCTAGCGGGCCAATCGGGTTGTTTGAGGCCTTTGACAATGCCGTCCACCACATGGGCACTTTGCAGCAGCTCAGCCAAAGTCGCGTCACTGAGTTTGGGCAATACGCGCTCGAATAGGCGTTCTTTGGG
>JBEGPS010000144.1:0-3288 GCA_041181325.1 Pseudomonadota bacterium | reverse complement strand
GCGCAATGGAACAAGGTAAGCGCTGGTGCCAGCTTCAAAGCAGGCCAACAGGTCGTAGTGTTTCTACCAGAAAGTCGCAAAAACACGGTGGCTGCCCAACCAAACACTAAAAAGCGAGTTGCCGCTGCCCCCATAAGGCGACCCGGCACTAAGCTGGCTAAACGCTGAACAGGTTATTTGGCCAGCGGTGGTGCAAATTGTGGTTAGCGATAACCAGTAAACAAGATCGCAATATTGACCAGCAGTGCCAGCGTCCACACGCCGCTGCGCGCAGTAGCCATGCCCGACACATACATCATGATGTAGAGCAAGCGCAACACCACAAACAAAAATGCCAATATATCCAATCGGGCCTGCGCTGCGCCGAGTTGGTGGGCAATAAGCACCGCACCAATAAAGAAGGGCAAGGCCTCAAAACTATTGGCTTGGGCAGCATTGGCGCGTGCACGCCAATCGGTTTGGCGGGCTAGCCAGGCGCGTGGGTCACCATTGTCATAACCGCCGTCGCGTCGCGGGGTGCCGAACTTACCTGCCTTGGCAAGGCCCGCACAAACGATGGGTAGCAATGCCACCACCAAAACACACCAATAAGCGACGGTGAAATGGGCGTTAAGCATGAAAACCCTCTCTGTAAATGGATGTTAAACGGTTAGAAACGCTATTATTTTAGTAGCTAATTGCGTCTATTGCGCGTTGGCTAGCGGCGGTCCACCAGCGCATGGGCGATGGTGCCCAAATCGACGTACTCCAACTCACTGCCTACAGGTACGCCACGTGCCAAGCGCGTGGGCTTGACCCCCCGTTCTTTGAGTCCCTGCGCAATGACATGCGCGGTGGCCTCTCCCTCGGCAGTGAAGTTGGTCGCCAAAATAACTTCTTGAACATGGCCGTTGCAGGCACGGTCAAACAGCTTTTTCAGGCCCAAATCGTGGGGGCCCACGCCATCGAGCGGGCTGAGTTTGCCCATCAGCACAAAGTACAGGCCTTTATAGGCCCCAGTGCGCTCCATGGCGGACTGATCCGCTGGGGTTTCCACTACGCACAGTTGGGTGTGGTCGCGCCGGTTGTCGTTACAAGTGGCACACACCTCATGCTCAGTAAACGTGTGGCATAGCGTGCAGTGGTGCACGTTGCTGCTGGCGTCAAACAAAGCGCGCGAAAGCGCTTGCGCACCGGCACGATCGTGCTGTAACAAATGAAACGCCATGCGCTGCGCCGACTTGATGCCCACCCCCGGCAGACGCTTGAGCGACTGAATCAACGCATCCAGGGAGTTGGTATCAGACACTTAGAACGGGAATTTCATGCCGCCGGGCAGGCCCGGCATTCCGGCTGAAATTTTGGCCATTTTTTCGCTGGAGGTGTCTTCGGCTTTGCGCACTGCGGCATTAAAGGCCGCAGCCACCAGGTCTTCGAGCATGTCTTTGTCATCGGCCAGCAGGCTGGGATCGATGGTGATGCGCTTAACGTCGTGCTTGCAGGTCATGGTGACCTTGACCAAGCCCGCGCCGGACTCGCCGGTAACTTCGATATTGCCCAGCTCGTCCTGGGCTTTTTTCATGTCTTCTTGCATGGTCTGGGCTTTTTTCATCAGGCCAGCGAGTTGTCCTTTATTGAACATAGTGTCTTTCTAAAAAGTTCTGAAAATTGGGTTAGGTAAGCTTTTTTGAAGATCAGAGCGGTTTGATCGACCCGGGCACGATTTTCGCGCCAAAGTCGCGCATCATGGTTTGCACAAAAGGGGCGTCAAAAATTATCTTTTCCGCCGCCAGCTGTCGCTCTTGCGATGCAGCATTGTTGCGCCGGCTTGGACTGTCTGTCACACGGCCAATTTCTACCGCCAGTGTCACATCAAATCCGGCGCCCTTCAGTGCGGCAGCCAGCCGGTCGCGGGTGCCGGGCAGGTTGAGTGACTCGCGGTCTACGCGCAGCAGCCATTGGTCAGTGTCTCGGCCCACCAGTTGCGACTGCAACGCCAGCTCGCGCACCATGGCGTTGATGGCGTCGCCGGCAATGAGCTGCTGCACGGTGGCATGCCAAAAGCTACCCTCCTCAGTCGGAATCAGCACCGGCGCGGCCTGTGCGGCGGTCGCGTCAGCACGGGTTTCGCTCAGCTGGCGCACCGGAACTGCTACTACTTTAGTAGCTGGTTGCGCACTGTCCACGAGGGCTACAGTCTGATTTGATTCAAAATCTTCGTCCACGTCAGGGCCAGAATCGCGAATTTCATACCCACGCTGTGCGGTATTACGGACGGGCAGCACATGGCCAGGGGGAACAGTAACCGACTCAGGCACCGATGCGGCAGGTGGAGCAGGTGGAACCTGTGCAGCAGTTGCTGCCACTGGCGCGTCGTCCCAGGGCTGCACAAAAGCGGGCTTGGCGGCAACAGGCGCAGAGGACGCTGGAGGCGGCACCCCGATGACAGCAACCGGTGCAACTTGGGGTGCGCTAGCCTGCGCCGCAGGACTATTTAGAGTTTTTTTTTCAGCCGCGCCGTAAGCATTGGGCTTAAACGCCAGAAGTCGCAGCAGCACCATGGTCAGCGCAGCGTATTCGTCGGGGGCCAGCCCCAGGTCGCCACGACCATGCAGGCAAATACTGTAAAGCAACTGCGTCTCGTCCATGGGCATCAAAGACGCCAGACGCGCGGTGTCGGCAGCTTCGGGGTCGGTATCGTCATCAGTAGCGCCTATGGCGGCATTTGCGCTTTGAGCCAAGGTTTGTAGCACCGCCATGCGCTGCAGCACAGTGGACATTTCTTCCAAGGTAGAGGCAGCGCTCAGTCCGTTGAGGCGCAACTCCTCGGAGGTTTCTACCACCGTTTTGCCATCACCCACAGCCAGCGCTTCGATCAACCGAAAAACGTACGAGCGGTCAACACTGCCCAGCATTTGGCGCACGGTAGCCTCTTGCAATTGGCCGGAACCAAAGGCAATGGCCTGGTCGGTCAGGCTCAGCGCGTCGCGCATGGAGCCGCGCGCCGCGCGGGCCAGCAGGCGCAGTGCTTGCACTTCGGAGCTGACCTGCTCCACCTCTAAAACCTTGCTCAAATGCTCGCGAATCGTCTCGGGGGCCATGGGCCGCAGGTTGAACTGCAGGCAGCGCGACAGCACCGTGACCGGCACCTTTTGCGGATCGGTCGTGGCCAGCACGAACTTGAGGTATTCGGGAGGCTCCTCCAGCGTCTTGAGCATGGCGTTGAACGCCGTGTTGGAGAGCATGTGCACTTCGTCGATCATGAAGACCTTGAAGCGCCCCTGCACCGGCTTGTAGGCCGCCTGCTCC
>JBEGPS010000143.1:0-3043 GCA_041181325.1 Pseudomonadota bacterium | reverse complement strand
TTCGGCTATGAGTGAGATGTTGCCCCCCAACGCTTAACTGCTGAGCTGTGGCAACCAAGCGCATTTCTGACGAGCCCGCGTATGTGCTGCACCGCTACGACTGGAGCGAGTCCAGCCTGATTCTGGAAGTGTTCACTCGCCATTACGGGCGCATCGCGCTGGTGGCCAAGGGGGCCAAGCGGCCCACGTCCAGTTTTCGCCCCATTCTTTTGCCCATGCAGCTGCTGCACTTGGCGTTTGGCGGCGATGCCGAAATCAAAACCCTCAAAAGCGCTGAATGGCAGGGTGGTCACGTCATGCCCACAGGCGACGCGCTGCTGTCGGGCTACTACCTCAACGAATTGCTGATAACGCTGCTGGCGCGCGACGACCCGCATGCCAAGTTGTTTGATATCTACGCCAGGGTGGTGCAAGTCATTTCCAGCGAACACGGCGAGGTGTTGCAGGCAGCCTTGCGCACCTACGAGCTTCTATTGCTGCGCGAGATTGGTTTTCTGCCTCAGCTCAATCTGCAGACGATGACCCTGCGCCCGCTGGAGCTTGATGTGCACTACGTACTGGTACCCGAAGGGGGCTTGCGCCAAGCCCACAGTGACGACCGGGTGAGCTTGACTGGCCAGCAATGGACGCAGTTGCAAGCCTCCTTGGAAGACAGTGTCCCGTTTACCGCCACTCTGCGCGCCTGTGCCGAGATGATGAGTGAGCTCAAGCCCCAGTTGCGCGCGCTGCTGCACTACCATTGCGGTGTCAAAACCCTGCGCACACGCCAGATGATGATCGACATTCAAAGCCTCTGAATATGACCATTTCACTCTCCGTCAACCTCAACAAAGTCGCCCTGGTGCGCAACACCCGCCACCTGGGCATTCCCAGCGTTACGCGCGCGGCCACGCTGTGCTTGCAGGCGGGTGCTGCCGGCATTACCGTGCACCCGCGCCCGGATGCCCGCCACATCCGCGCAGATGACGTGATTGATTTGGCGGAGTTGTTGAAAGCCTGGCCAGGCCGTGAGTTCAATGTCGAAGGCAACCCGTTTCACAACCTGATGGATTGCGTGCGCGATCTGCGTCAGCGCGATCTGCCGGTGCACCAGGTCACTTTTGTGCCCGACAGCGAGGGGCAATTCACCAGCGACCATGGCTGGGTGTTTCCCGTCGATGCCGCACGCCTCAAGCCGCTGATTGACGATGCCCATGCGCTGGGCCTGCGGGTCAGCCTATTTATGGATGCCGACCCTGCCGCCATGGCTGCAGCCAAAGCGGTGGGTGCTGACCGCGTGGAGCTCTACACCGAACCTTACGCCGCTGCCTGGGACACGCCTGAACAAGGCGCGCAGTTGGCCCGCTTTGCAGAGGCTGCCCAAGCGGCGTTGGATGTGGGACTGGGTGTTAACGCCGGGCACGACCTCAACTGCGATAACCTGGCCCTTTTCGCGCATCAAGTGCCCGGTCTGCAAGAGGTGTCCATTGGCCACGCGCTGATTGCGGACGCGCTGGAGCGGGGCTATGCAGCGACCATTCAAGCTTACCTAGATTGCCTGGCCGCATGATTTACGGCATTGGCACCGACATTTGCGACGTGCGCCGCATCAAGGCCAGTCTGGAGCGCCATGGCGACCGCTTTGCGGCCAAGGTACTTAGCGACGGTGAATTAAAAATATGGAAGGCCCGCAGCGCCCGCTGGCCCGAGCGCGGCGTGCGCTATTTGGCCACACGCTTCAGCGCTAAAGAGTCCTTTAGCAAAGCCATTGGCCTGGGTATGCGCATGCCGATGACTTGGAAATTGTGTGAAGTGGCCAATGATGTTTCTGGAAAACCTTGCATTGTGTTGCACGGTATTCTTCAAGAATGGTTCGCTGAGCGTGACTTAGTTGCGCATATCACCGTTACTGACGAGACCGATTACTCCGCCAGCTTTTGCGTGGTAGAAATTCGCTGACAGTCCGCTTAACCCTAGGAATTTACCCATGATATGTCGTCGTAACCTTATTGCCAGCTTAGCCGGATTGGGCCTGTCGCCTTGGGGAATGGCGCAGTCTGAGCGATCGATTGTGTTGGGTCAGTCTGTGCCTTTGAGCGGACCGTCTGAGCAGCTCGGCGTGCAATACAGCCAGGGTGCGCGTTTGTATTTTGATGCGCTTAACGCCAAGGGAGGCGTTAACGGACGCACTATTGAGCTGAGGCGCTTGGACGACGGCTATGACCCTGAACGTTGTGCCTCCAACACCAAGCAATTCATCAATGACGGCGTGTTTGCGTTGTTCGGCTATGTAGGGACGCCCACTACGCTGGCAGCATTGCCGTTAGCTACGGTAGCCAAAATTCCATTATTTGCGCCACTGACCGGTGCACAGTCGTTGCGAGAGCCATTTAACAAGTATGTGGTTCACTTGCGAGCCTCGTATTTTGACGAAACAGCCGCCATGATTCGGCACACCACGTCAATGGGCATTAAAAAAATCGCGGTGTTTTATCAGAATGATTCTTATGGGCAAGCGGGCTTGGATGGCATCACCCATGCCATGGCCCCGTTAGCCATGAAGCCTGTAGCGACTGGCACCGTTGAGCGTGGATCCAATGAAGTTAGCAAAGCTGTCAAAGATATTTTGGCTGCGCAACCTGAAACTATCGTTCAGATAGGCTCCTACAAGGCATGTGCCACATTTATCCGCATGGCACGCCAGGCGGGCTATGCCGGCACCTTTTACAACATATCTTTTGTTGGCACGCAGGCGTTGATGGATGAACTCGGTGCAATGGCACGTGGGGTAGTCGTTAGCCAAGTGATGCCTTACCCGTATTCAGCAGCTACGCCGCTGGCCGGGGAATATCTGACTGCTATGCAGGTTGCTGGCTTGCGTGCACCGCCTAGCTATTCCGCAATCGAAGGCTTTGTTGCGGCGAAGGTGTTTGTTGAGGCAGTGCGCCGCGCGGGCAAAGGCTTGAGTCGCGAGAGCTTTTTAAGCGCAATTCAAGAAATGCAAAATTTCAACCTTAATGGACTTACTTTGACCTTTGGGCCACAGCGCAACACGGGCTCGACT
>JBEGPS010000142.1:0-15524 GCA_041181325.1 Pseudomonadota bacterium | reverse complement strand
TCCCTACTTTACTGAAGATGGTATATCCAGAACCATTGACGTATATCAACGGACTACGCGCCCCTACACAGATGTCGATAGTTATGCTATTGAGACATCAGGCGCGAGCATGCGGTTTGGTATTCCATTCACGGATACCGACACCATCTATGTGGGCGGAGGCATAGACCGCACCACGATCGTGCCTGGTACACTGTTGCCAACAGTCTATGAAGACTTTGCCAAACAATTTGGTTACTCCAGCAATGCGGTGCCGCTCACTGTCGGCTGGGGGCGAGACACCCGTGACAGCGCGTTGGTGCCGAGTTCTGGGCGTGTAATGCGTGCTTCTGCAGAGTGGAGTGTTGCGGGTGATATGCGTTATGTTCGGGGTACTGGGCAGTTTCAACAGTTTTATCCAATTTCCAAGAAGGTGACTGCCGCCTTTAACGCGGAGTTGGCAATGGGGGCCGGTACCTCTGATTTGCCTTACCCCGTGTTTAAGAATTACTACTCTGGTGGATTGGGTTCTGTTCGTGGATTCGAGCAGGGAAGTCTTACGACAGGTGCTCAACGTGCTGCAGGGTTGGTAGCGACAGGAGGATCCAAGAAAATAACTTTCAACGCAGAAGTGTTGTCGCCGCTACCGGGTGGTGGCAATGACCGGACGTTGCGGATGTACGGATTCTTTGATGCAGGCAGCATTTATGGTGCTGATGAGTCTATTCAGTTGAGTGACATGCGCACCTCGGTTGGCGTAGGTATCAGTTGGATTTCGCCGGTGGGGCCGTTGCGTTTGGCATTTGCAAAGCCCGTTAGTAAATTTGATGGCGATAAAATGCAGACTCTCCAATTTCAGATCGGGACGACTTTCTAATGAGAACTTTAAATATAAGCTGGTGCATCGGTTTGGTACTTGCAGCATCTGCCATTGGTGCTTCAGCACAAGAATCGAAAATTGGGTATGTAAATACCCAGCGCATCACGACAGAGTCCAGTCCAGCTAAAGTTGCACAAACCAAGCTTGAGCAAGAATTCTCAAAGCGTCAAAAAGACTTGACTGATTCCCAAGCCTCCCTAAAGTCGTTCAGCGAGAAGTTTGAACGTGATGCCCCCACCATGACTGAAAGCCAACGCGTGGCCAAGCAAAAGGAGTTTGCTGAGCTCAATCGCGATTTCCAGCGTAAGCAGCGTGAGTTTCAGGAAGACCTGAATGGTCGCCGCAATGAAGAATTGCAACAGGTGCTAGACAAGGCCAACAAGGCTGTTAAGCAAGTTGCTGACGCAGATAAATACGATTTGGTTATTCAAGAAGCGGTTTACACCAACGGAAAGCACGACATTACAGAAAAAGTGCTGAAAATTCTCAACGCCACTGGTAAGTAATTGCAGGTCGCTCAGGTGCAGGGTATGACGCTTGCGTTGGGCGAGATAGTGGATGCATTGGGCGGCGAGCTGTCGGGCGCACGCGATGTGCTTATTGCCGGTATTGCGTCTCTTGAGATGGCTGGACCAAATCAAATTGCTTTTCTGAGCAATCCTAAATACCAGCAGCAATTACAGTTATCAAACGCAGCTTGCGTGATTGTGGGCCCAGCCATGCAGGCAATCGCCCAGGGTCGTGGCCCCTGCATTGTGTCCACGCAACCCTATTTGTACTTTGCAAAACTGACTCAGCTTTGGAGGCTAAGGCAGCGGGGTGCTCAAATGCCTATGGTTCATTCGAGTGCAGTTGTTGATGTCACAGCTGTTGTGCACCCTACTGCATCCATCGGAGCACTTTGTGTTGTTGAGGCCGGGGCACACGTTGGGGCCCATACGGTGTTGAAGTCGCGTGTCACATTGGGTGAAGGTTGCAGCGTTGGTGAACGCTGCATTATTCATCCCGGTGTGGTTATTGGCGCTGATGGTTTTGGCTTTGCGCCCCGAGCTGATGGTTGGGAGAAAATTGAGCAATTAGGTGCGGTGTATATTGGTAACGATGTGGAAATTGGTGCCAACACGTGTATCGACCGAGGTGCTTTGCAAGACACGGTGATCGAAGACGGTGTGAAGCTCGACAACCTAATTCAAATTGGACACAACGTTGTGGTGGGGCGCAATACCGCTATGGCTGGTTGTGTTGGCGTTGCTGGCAGTGCCAACATTGGCGCAAATTGCACGATTGGCGGCGGAGCCATTGTGCTTGGGCACCTTAGTTTGGGCGATAACGTGCACATATCGGCCGCCACCGTGGTCAGTAAATCGATTTTGAAGCCCGGTAACTACACCGGCATGTTCCCGATTGACGAGAACGCATCGTGGGAGCGCAACGCAGCAACGCTGAAGCAACTGCACAGCCTGCGCGACCGTATTAAAACCTTAGAAAAAGAGCTAAAAAAATGATGGATATTCACCAAATTCTCAAACAATTGCCTCACCGTTATCCGTTCCTGTTGGTAGATCGTGTGCTAGAAATTGATAAGGGTAAGACCATTAAGGCACTGAAAAACGTCACCATGAACGAGCCTTTTTTCCAAGGCCACTTCCCGCACCGTCCCGTAATGCCGGGCGTGTTGATGTTGGAGGCTTTGGCTCAGGCGGCAGCTCTGCTGGCTTTTGATGCCTTGGGCACATCGCCTAGCGACAATATGGTGTACTACTTCGCGGGGATCGACGGTGCTCGGTTCAAGCGCCCTGTAGAGCCGGGTGATCAGCTCATTTTGAATGTTGAAATGGTGCGTATGAAAGCAGGCATTTTTAAGTTCAAAGCCTTTGCCATGGTGGGCACAGAATTGGCGGTGGAAGCCGAGCTCACTTGCGCGATGCGCAACATTGCCTAAAGTGGTCGCTGTGTCGGCGATTCATCCTACTGCCGTTGTCGACCCTAAGGCGGAAATTGACAGTTCGGTCACCATTGGCCCCTATACCGTTATCGGACCGAATGTGCGTATTGACGCGGGCACCACAGTAGGCCCGCATTGCGTTATTGAAGGTCACACCACCATTGGCCGCGACAACAGAATTTTCCAGTTTAATTCTTTGGGTGCAATCCCTCAGGACAAAAAATATGCAGGCGAACCCTGCGAACTGGTCCTGGGAGATCGCAATACCATCCGCGAGTTTTGTACTTTCAACATAGGCTCACCTGGCGATATCGGCGTAACTCGCATTGGCGACGACAACTGGGTGATGGCCTATGTGCACTTGGCGCACGATTGCCAGGTGGGCAACCACACCATTTTCGCCAACAACTCGCAACTGGCAGGCCATGTGCATGTGGACGACTGGGTGATTTTGGGCGGATTTACTGTTGTACACCAGTTTGTGCGACTGGGTGCCCATAGCATGACGGCTATGTGCTCGTTGCTGTTTGCTGATTTGCCGCCGTTTGTCATGTGCCAAGGTCAACCCGCCGCCGCACGCTCGATGAACTTTGAAGGACTGCGCCGGCGCGGCTGGACGCCAGAGCGTATCTCTGGCGTTAAGGCCATGTACAAAGCCCTCTACCGGGATGACCTGACACTAGACCAAGCCAAGGCTCGGATTGCAGATATGTCTGCAGTGCAGGCAGAGACTGCACCCGACGTGGCCATGATGCTGTCATTCTTAAGTGGTACATCTGCGCAGCGCGGCATTGTTCGTTAGTGCTTGAGCCCATGGCAACTGCGTCTAATTTAGTCTTGTTAGATGGCAATAACAGCCTTACAGTTGCCATGGTGGCTGGTGAAGCGTCTGGCGATTTGCTGGCAGGGTTGTTACTTGGCGGCATGCAAAAGCGCTGGCCACAGTTAGAAAGCCATGGTATCGGTGGACCACAAATGGAGCGGCATGGTTTTGAGGCCTGGTGGCCGCACCACAAGCTGTCAGTACACGGTTTTAGCTGGGAGCTGCTACGCCGCTACCGCGAGATTGTGGGCATACGCAAGTTGCTGAAAAAGCGTTTGCTGATTCAGCGCCCCGATGTGTTCATTGGCGTAGATGCACCCGATTTCAATTTGGATCTGGAGGCTGACCTCAAGGCAGCAGGCATCAAGACCGTGCACTTTGTGTCGCCCTCCGTTTGGGCATGGCGTGCCGAGCGCTTGGTCAAAATTCATCGCAGTGCCGACCACGTGCTGTGTATTTTTCCATTTGAGCCAGCGCTGCTGCAGAGCCACGGCATCAATGCCACGTATGTGGGTCACCCGATTGCCAACGTTATCCCTATGGAATCTGACCGCGCAACCGCCCGCGCTGCGTTGGGTTTGTTAGATACCGACACGGTTGTGGCAATTCTTCCTGGAAGCCGTTTGGGTGAAATAAAACACCTGACTTTAAGGTTCTTTAGGGCTGCAGCACATATGCAGATTGCGCAGCCAGCTATCAAATTTATAGTACCTGCGGTGCCTCTTCTCAGAGCACAAATAGAAACCATTGCCATGGAAAGCGGCATGGCAGCCCATTTACAGATTCTCACAGGGCAGTCGCACACCGCGCTGGCCGCGTGCGACGCCACATTGATTGCTAGCGGTACCGCTACGTTGGAAGCTGCGCTGTTCAAACGCCCCATGGTCATCGGCTACCACATGGGGTGGCTTTCATGGCAGCTCATGCGGCGTAAGCGTCTGCAGCCGTGGGTGGGTTTGCCCAACATTTTGAGCGGCGAGTTTGTGGTTCCCGAGTTGCTGCAAGACGCCGCCACTCCCGACGCATTGGCCCGTGAAATGCTGGTCTGGCTGGACGCTCGGACCACAAATCCTGAGAAAATAGCGGCTCTACACACCCGATTCACTGCACTGCACCACGCGCTGCAACGCGACACAGCAACCCTGGCAACCGATGCGATCCAAAAAGTCCTCCAAGGCTGAAGCCCCCAGCCATCAAGTTGCCTTTGTATGGGACTTGCGCGGCTTAGTGGCCGGTGTAGACGAAGCAGGGCGCGGTCCGTTGGCGGGCCCCGTGGTGGCCGCCGCAGTCATATTGGACGACCTCAACCCCATCAAAGGCTTGGCCGACTCCAAAAAGCTCAGCGCCAAACAGCGCGAAAAACTGTATGACGAAATCCGTGCCAAGGCGCTATGCTGCTCCGTTGCGCAGGCCAGCGTTGAAGAAATTGACCAGATCAACATCTTGCAGGCTACTCTGCTTGCTATGCGCCGCGCGGTCGAAGGTCTGCGCCTAAAACCAGCCAAAGTGCTGGTCGATGGCAACCGCCTGCCGGTGCTGGACGTGCTGGCAGAGGCTATTGTGAAAGGCGACGCCACCGTGCCCGCCATTTCTGCAGCTTCTATTCTTGCCAAGGTAACACGTGACCGCTGGTGCGCGGAGTTGGATGTGCAGTTTCCTCAATACGGCTTTGCGGGCCACAAAGGCTACGGTACCGCCGAACACCTGGCAGCCCTTAAAGTCCACGGTGCCTGTCCAGAGCACCGCAAAACCTTTGCCCCTGTGGCGCAAGTGCTCCTTTGAAAGTGCCTTATGGCTGACCCCGTCTTCATTACTTCACGCGACAACGCATTGCTTAAAGAGCTGCGCAAGTTCAGTACCGATAACGTCGCCTACCGCAAAGCAGGTCGTTTTTGGATAGAAGGCGACAACCTGTGCAGTGCCGCATTGCAACGCGGACTGAAGCCCACGGTGATGGTGGTTTCCGAGTCATATTGGCAAAATCCCAAGTCAGGGCCTCTAGCCCCCTTGCACTATGCACAAGCAGCTATTAAAACGATAGTGATTTCGGATGTGTTGTTTAAAGACCTGAGTGGTCTGGAGTCGCCCGCCAAAGTGGGGTTTGTACTGGACCTGCCCACTGATACCGCCATTCAAGCTGGTGTGGCTACGGTGATCTTGGATCGGGTGCAAGACGCGGGTAATGTGGGGTCTATTCTGCGCAGCGCCGGCGCCTTCGGTTTTCGGCAAGTGCTCGCCCTCAAAGGTAGCGCTGCGCTATGGAGCCCCAAGGTGCTGCGGGCCGGCATGGGCGCGCATTTCGGCCTAAGGCTGGTTGAGGGCGTTGAGCTTGATGCCCTGAATGCTCTGCAAGTGCCTCTGGTGGTCACCAGCTCCCACAAGGGCGAACTGATTCAAAACCTACACCTGCCCAGTCCCTGCGCTTGGGCCATGGGCCACGAAGGGCAGGGCGTGTGCCAGGAGCTGATGGAGCGAGCCACCCACTTTGCCCGCATCGGCCAGCCCGGTGGCGAAGAGTCCCTTAACGTCGCTGCTGCTGCTGCTATTTGTTTGCATGCCAGCAGTCTTGGTTGAAACCAAAAGTGCGTCTACAAAAATGTCGTGTCAGGGAAAACGACTAGCCCTCCGTTATAATCGGTGGCTTTCCAGAAAACAGCTGTCCCAAGCGCCACTCTGAACTTTTCCATCTTAAAAGCATCCGCCAAGAGCTGACTCTTGAGTGCGTTTGGGCGTAACCGTAACCCATTCGGAGAAACCAGTGCTTTTGTCTCTCAAGGGAACTACCCCACCCGCCGTTTTGGCGCTCGCAGACGGCACGGTCTATGTCGGCAATTCCATCGGTGCCCCAGGTTCTACCGTCGGTGAAGTGGTGTTTAACACCTCCATGACCGGCTACCAGGAAATTCTCACCGATCCCAGCTATTGCCAGCAGATCGTTACGCTCACCTACCCCCATATCGGCAACTACGGCATCAACCCTGAAGATGTGGAGTCCAACAAAGTTCATGCTGCCGGCTTGATCATCAAGGACTTGCCTTTGGTGGCTAGCAACTTCCGCTCCACCCAGACGCTGACCCAGTATCTGGTAGCAGAGGGCACGGTTGCCATTTCCAACATCGACACACGTCAACTCACTCGCCAACTGCGCACCCAGGGTGCGCAAAATGGGTGCATCCTGGCGCTGGCAGCCGGTGAAGCGGTGACCAAAGAGGTGATTGAAAAAGCAGTGGCTGCAGCCAAATGCGCGCCGCGCATGGCAGGTTTGGATTTGGCAAAAGTCGTAACTAGCGCTACTAGCTATGGGTGGACCGAGTCAGAGTGGAAACTCGTGAATGCCGACGGCAATCCAGGTTACGGCCAACAAACCGACCCCAAGTTTCATGTTGTGGCTTATGACTTCGGTGTGAAGAAAAACATCTTGCGTATGTTGGCCGAGCGCGGTTGCAAGGTTACTGTGGTGCCGGCGCAAACGCCAGCTGCTGAAGTGCAAAAGCTCAACCCCAATGGTATTTTCTTGAGCAATGGCCCTGGCGACCCTGAGCCTTGCGATTACGCAATTGCGGCCGCCAAGGAGTTGATTGAATCCGGCATTCCCACCTTTGGTATTTGCCTGGGTCACCAGATCATGGCCTTGGCCAGCGGTGCCAAAACCTTCAAGATGAAGTTCGGCCACCATGGTGCAAACCATCCTGTCAAAGACCTCGACAGTGGACGGGTGTCCATTACCAGCCAAAACCACGGTTTTGCGGTGGATGAGAAAACCCTCCCCGCGAACCTGCGCCCTACCCACATCAGCTTGTTTGACAACACCTTGCAGGGCCTTGAGCGTACGGACAAGCCCGCGTTTTGCTTCCAAGGCCACCCTGAGGCATCTCCCGGCCCGCACGACATTGGTTATTTGTTTGACCGCTTTATCCGCGACATGACCACTTACGGAGCCAAGTAAGTATGAGCTTCTACGGGGTCACCGACATCTGGACCTACGCCTTGGGCGCACTGGGCATTATTTTGCTGCCAGGCCCCAATTCACTGTTCGTTTTGTCAGTGGCCACGACACGTGGCGTTAAAGCCGGGTGGCAGGGCGCATTTGGCGTGTTTGTGGGCGACACGGTTTTGTTGACCTTGACTGCGTTGGGCGCTGCGGGATTGTTGCGAACCTATCCCGCTCTGTTCATGGTGGTGAAGTACGCTGGTGCCGCCTATTTGACCTGGGTGGGGCTCAACCTAGTTTGGTCAGCCATTCAAAAATGGCGCGATCAAGCCAAAGTTGAACAATTGCTTGTCGCTGAAACGCCTGCCCATTTGGCGCATCCCTTTAAGCGTGCACTGGTCATCAGTCTGTTAAACCCCAAGGCGATTTTGTTTTTGCTGTCGTTTTTTGTTCAGTTCATCGATCCCACTTACGACACGCCGGCAGTGCCGTTTTTGATTTTGAGCACGATCGTCATGGTGTTCAGTGCCATGTACCTGGCAGTGCTGATTTTTGCTGGCGCGCGCTTGGCGCAAGCCTTTAGCCGACGCAAGCGCTTGTCCGCCAGCCTTTCCAGCGCAGTGGGCGCATTATTTATGTGGTTTGGCGCCAAGCTCGCCACCGCAAGTTTGAATTAATTACAAGTAAATTGCCCCAAAAGCAACGAGTTCCAAAATGCCAAAACGTACCGACCTAAAAAGCATTCTTATCATCGGCGCAGGCCCCATCATCATTGGGCAAGCCTGCGAGTTCGATTACTCTGGCGTACAAGCCTGCAAGGCGCTGCGTGAAGAGGGCTATAAAGTCATTTTGATCAACAGCAACCCCGCTACGATCATGACCGACCCAGCCACGGCCGATGTGACCTACATCGAACCCATCACTTGGCAGACGGTTGAAAAAATCATTGCCAAAGAACGCCCCGATGCGATCTTGCCCACCATGGGCGGCCAGACTGCGCTGAATTGCGCACTCGACCTTTGGCACCATGGTGTATTTGAGAAATACTTGGGTGCTGCCACGGGACGGCCCGTCGAGTTGATTGGCGCCAAGCCTGAGGCCATCGACAAAGCCGAAGACCGCCTCAAGTTCAAAGACGCCATGACCAAGATCGGCTTGGGCTCAGCGCGCTCGGGTATTGCCCACACCATGGAAGAAGCCTGGGGCGTACAAAAAACGCTGGGTTTCCCTACCGTTATTCGCCCCAGCTTCACGTTGGGCGGCACGGGTGGCGGCATTGCTTACAACCCCGAAGAATTTGAGACCATTTGCAAGCGCGGCCTGGAGGCCTCGCCCACCAATGAGCTGCTGATTGAAGAGTCACTCTTAGGCTGGAAAGAGTACGAGATGGAAGTGGTGCGTGACACCGCCGACAACTGCATCATCGTCTGCTCCATCGAAAATCTGGACCCCATGGGCGTGCACACCGGCGACTCCATCACCGTGGCACCGGCGCAGACGCTGACCGACAAGGAATACCAAATTCTGCGCAATGCTTCTCTTGCTGTGCTGCGCGAAATCGGTGTGGATACGGGTGGTTCTAACGTGCAGTTTTCCATCAACCCAGTCGATGGCCGCATGGTAGTCATCGAGATGAATCCGCGCGTGTCGCGCTCAAGCGCGCTGGCCTCTAAAGCCACGGGCTTCCCCATCGCCAAAGTCGCTGCCAAGTTGGCGGTCGGCTTCACGCTGGACGAACTGCGCAACGACATTACTGGTGGTGCTACTCCAGCATCTTTCGAGCCCAGCATCGACTACGTTGTTACCAAAATTCCGCGTTTTGCGTTTGAGAAATTCCCCACGGCTGACAGCCGCCTGACCACCCAGATGAAATCGGTGGGCGAGGTAATGGCCATGGGCCGCACCTTCCAGGAGTCGTTCCAAAAAGCCCTGCGCGGTCTGGAAGTCGGCGTGGATGGCATGAACGAAAAAACCCAGGACCGCGAAGTGCTGGAAAAAGAGCTGGGCGAGCCAGGCCCTGAGCGCATTTGGTACGTGGGCGATGCGTTTGCCCAAGGCATGAGCGTGGACGAGGTATTTGCGCTGACCAAGATTGACCCCTGGTTTTTGGTGCAGATCGAACAGATTGTGAAGCTGGAGCTTGAAATCGAGCGCCTGCCCCAGCCCGCCGTGGGCAGCGCCCTGGACAACATCGACGCAGCTACACTGCGTGGCCTCAAGCAAAAAGGCTTCTCCGACCGCCGCTTGGCGAAGCAGTTTAAAACCACCGACAAGGCTGTGCGCGAGAAGCGCCGTGCTTTGGGCGTGCGCCCCGTGTACAAACGCGTGGACACCTGCGCAGCCGAGTTTGCTACCAACACTGCCTACTTGTATTCCACGTATGAGGCCGAAGGCTCCGAGTGCGAGGCAGCGCCTACCAACAACAAAAAAATCATGGTGCTCGGTGGCGGCCCCAACCGCATCGGCCAGGGCATCGAGTTTGACTACTGCTGCGTGCACGCGGCACTGGCCATGCGCGAAGACGGGTACGAGACCATCATGGTCAATTGCAACCCCGAGACCGTGTCCACCGACTACGACACCTCTGACCGCCTTTATTTTGAGCCCCTCACGCTCGAAGACGTGCTGGAAATTGTGGACAAAGAAAAGCCCGTGGGCGTGATCGTGCAATACGGTGGCCAAACGCCTTTGAAATTGGCGCTCGACTTGGAGGCCAACGGCGTGCCCATCATCGGCACTACGCCCGACATGATTGACGCCGCAGAAGACCGCGAGCGTTTCCAAAAACTGCTCCATGAGCTCAAGTTGCGCCAGCCGCCCAACGCCACGGCCCGCACCGAGCCTGAGGCCCTGGAAAAAGCCGCTGCTTTGGGTTACCCCCTGGTGGTGCGCCCCAGCTATGTGCTGGGTGGTCGCGCCATGGAAATCGTGCACGAACAGCGCGACCTGGAGCGCTACATGCGCGAAGCTGTCAAGGTGAGCAACGATTCGCCCGTGCTGCTCGATCGCTTTTTGAACGACGCTATCGAGTGCGATGTGGACTGCATTCGCGATTCAGAAGGCGCTACCTTCATTGGTGGTGTGATGGAGCACATTGAGCAAGCAGGTGTGCACAGTGGCGACTCCGCCTGCTCGTTGCCACCTTACTCGCTGTCCAAGGACACGGTAGACGAGATTAAGCGCCAGACTGCCGCCATGGCTGCGTCGCTAAGCGTGGTGGGCCTGATGAATGTGCAGTTTGCCATCCAAAATGTGGACGGCAAGGACATCATCTTTGTGCTGGAAGTGAACCCTCGCGCCAGCCGTACGGTGCCCTTTGTGTCCAAGGCCACAGGCATCCAGCTGGCCAAGGTGGCTGCGCGCTGCATGGCCGGGCAAACGCTGGCATCGCAAGGCATCACCAAAGAAGTCACACCGCCTTATTTCAGCGTGAAAGAGGCCGTGTTCCCGTTCGTCAAGTTCCCCGGTGTGGACACCATCCTTGGCCCCGAGATGAAATCCACCGGCGAAGTGATGGGCGTGGGCAAGACCTTTGGCGAAGCGTTTGTGAAATCACAGATCGGCGCGGGCGCCAAGCTGCCACGCGGCGGCAAAGCGTTTATCTCGGTCAAGCAAAGCGACAAAAAGCGCGCTGTAGAAGTGGCGCGTGCTTTGGCTGCGCAGGGCTTTGAGATCGTGGCCACCAAAGGCACCGCTGCCAGCATCAACGCGGCAGGCGTGGCCTGTGGCGTGGTGAACAAGGTGGCCGAAGGCCGCCCGCACATCGTGGACATGATCAAGAACGGTGATATTTCCATGGTGGTCAACACCGTGGAAGAGCGCCGCAATGCCATTGCCGATTCGCGTCAGATTCGTACCTCGGCCTTGCTGGCCCGCGTGACTACTTACACCACCATTGCGGGCGCAGAAGCCGCTGTGGAAGGCATGAAATACCTCGATCACCTTGGTGTGATTTCTGTGCAAGAAATGCACGCCCAGTTAGACGCGTAAGAAAGCATAAAAATCATGGCCACATTCCCCGTTACCAAGCGCGGCGCAGAGTTGCTCAAGGCTGAGCTGCACAAGCTAAAAACCGTAGAGCGCCCCGGCGTGATTCAGGCCATCTCGGAAGCCCGCGCTCAAGGCGACTTGAGCGAAAACGCCGACTACGACGCCGCCAAAGAGCGCCAAGGCTTCATCGAAGGCCGCATTCAAGAGATCGAGGGCAAGATGTCGATTGCCCAAGTAATCGATCCCTCCAGCATCCAGGCCGACGGCCGCGTGGTGTTCGGTGCCACCGTTGAGCTTGAAGACGAAGAATCGGGCGACCGTGTCAAGTACCAAATCGTGGGCGAAGACGAGGCCGACCTGAAGTTGGGCCTGATCAATATCAGCAGCCCCATAGCGCGCGCCTTGATCGGCAAGGAAGAGGGCGACACCGCTGTAGTGCAAGCGCCCGGCGGCGAGCGCGCCTACGAAGTGATGGCGGTGCATTACATCTAAGGCATCGCACCATGGCCCGTAGCCGTATGCAAACGCTGCCCATGTGGGTGGCGGCTGCTTGGTTTGGCAGTTTGACCACGTTGGGCTTCTTTGTGGTGCCCATGCTGTTTATGCATTTGCCCACACCGGCCATGGCCGGTGCCATGGCAGCCAAACTGTTCACCGCACAGACCTGGATCAGCGTGGCCTGCGGCATTTTGTTGCTGGCCATTTTTAGATCTAACAAGCCGCTAGCCCCCGTGCAGACTGCGCAAGCCGCTACACTTTTTGTAGTGACTGGCGTGCTGCTTGCGGCGCTGGTGGAGTTTGGTGTAGCCCCGCACATCTTGGCACGCGACAACCTGGCGCTGTGGCACCGGGTGGGTAGCGCCATGTACCTGTTGCAGTGGGTTTGTGCGTTGGTGGTGTTTGGGAAATTGGCAGGGGCGCCTGGCAGATCTACCAGTTCTTCAAGGCTTTCAGAAGCTGAGATTTGACCTCTGCGTTCGCGAAACTGGCTTCAATGGATGTACGCGCTACTGACTTGGTGACCTCATCCGTCCACCCAAATGCGTGGCGACATAAGGCATATTCCCCGACCAAACTGGCACCCAGCAAAGCCGGGTCATCCGTGTTGACCGAAACGCGGATACCCGCCGCTCGCAGCTTCTCAATAGGGTGTTCCTGAATGGATGGGTAGACACCTAGAACCAGGTTCGATGTTGGGCAAATCCCCAAGGGAATTTGTCGGTCGGCAAGCATGTTGACCAAGGCGACATCTTCAACAGCTCTTACGCCATGGTCGATTCTGTCAGCTCCTAGCAGATTCACCGCATCCCAAACACCTTCGGGTCCACTGGACTCGCCAGCATGGACGGTGCGACGCAGACCATCGTTACCCGCACGCCGAAAGGCATCTGCAAATCGGGGGCCAGTTCGGCCCGATGTGGCCTCATTGCCATCCACCGACAAGGCCACTACTCTGGGATGGCGTATTGCGCGCAACGTATCCACCAATTCAATGGCCTCATCGGCAGACTGGGTTCGCAATAGGCTGACGCACAAGCCAACGCTGGGCAGTCCATCCTGTTCGGCCTCTTGGAAACCTGCATCCATGGCGTCCAACATTGCGCCTAGTCGTCCATGCCAGGCGTACCAATGCGTGGGGTTGAAGATGACATCGGCGTAGCCTGTGCCGTTATCCGCCAGCCGTTGGCACAGACCATAGCTAAGTTCCACCAGACGCTCGGTGTTGCATGCAAGGCCGCACGCCAAGTCAAGGAAGCCAAGAAAGTCAGCTAAACCTGAGAACTTGAACAAATCCTCCTGCGGTCTGGGCAGCGCCACGCCTTCTGTCTTGGCCCATTGCGCGATGGTCGACGCCTCAAAGCAGCCTTCCAGGTGGAGGTGTACTTCTGCTTTGGGCAGTAATTTCAATCGACTGACCTCAAGGGCTTGGAGTGTTGTGTTCATATAGGGGATTGTCAAAATAGAAACTATAGGTATTTTCTCCGGCTGCCAGTAACTAGAAACTGAAATACAAAAAGCCCGCTGTTGCGGGCTTCTTGCTTTGGTAAGGACTAACCTTCCGTTTAAGTCTGGCTACGCTTCTTCACACTAGTCTTGGGTTTCGGCTTAGCGCGGCGTACGTTGCCACCGGCGGTTAAACGCTGGTTGCCCAGCACGCGCAGGGTTTTGATTTCGGGGCGTTGGCCAGCGCGTTTGCTGTATTTCAAAACTTTGACGTCGCGTGGGCCAGCCATGCGGTCTTCGTCTACGGTGCGTTCTTTTACTTTCTCGACCGCGGGGCGCCACAGCACCAGCAGTTTGCCGATGTGTTGAATGGGCGCGGCATTGAGCTCGTCGGCCAGGGTGACAAACATGGCTTCGCGGGCGGCACGGTCATCGGAGAAGACGCGCACTTTGATGAGGCCATGGGCGTTCAGGGCCATGTCCACTTCACTTTTTACATTGGGGGTAAGACCATCGCCACCGACCATGACCACGGGGTCCAGGTGGTGGGCTTCGGAGCGGTGTTCTTTGCGTTGGGCAGGAGTCAATTGAATTTGAGGCATGTGGGTATTATCGACGCAATGAATACACAGAGCAAAACCGCGAAAACTGACAAACGGGCCGCCGATATTGCGGCCAAGAAGCTAGACAACCGCGCTGGCAAAAAGGCGGACAACAAGGCTGGCAATAAAAAAGTCAACAAGGCCTGGCTGCATGACCATATCAACGACCCCTACGTCAAGCTCGCCACCAAAGAGGGCTACCGGGCACGCGCCGCCTATAAGCTCAAAGAAATTGATGAAAACCTGCACCTGATTAAACCGGGTGCGGTGGTGGTCGATTTGGGCAGCACGCCGGGTGCGTGGAGCCAGTATGTGCGCAGGCGCATGTCGCCCGGTGGCGCAGCGGTGGGGGAGATGAATGGCACCATCATCGCGCTGGATTTGCTGCCGATGGACCCAATTGAGGGCGTCACTTTTATTCAAGGTGACTTTCGCGAAGCCGAGTCTGTGGTGCAGCTAGAGGCCGCGCTGGCTGGCCGCCATGCCGATGTGGTGGTGTCGGATATGGCGCCTAATTTGTCGGGCATTTCGTCGGTGGATGCCGCCCGAGTTGAGTACCTGGTTGAGCTGGCGATCGAGTTTTCTCAAAGCCACATGAAACCCCAAGGGGCGCTGGTGGCCAAAGTTTTTCATGGCAGCAGTTACAACACGGTGGTGAAGTTGTTCAAAGAAGCCTTTGAGGTGGTTAAGCCCATTAAGCCCAAAGCCTCGCGCGACAAATCTTCCGAAACCTTTCTGGTGGGCTTAGGTCTCAAAAAACGCAGCTAATCCCTTGCTGTTGCTATGGCTGAAAGCATGAAAATTCCCGGCACAGTGGCTTGAAACGCCTAAAATGAGTCCCACCTACGCAATGCACGGGTCATTGCGCCCCAAATGGAGTTTCGCTTGAATAATCAGTGGTTTTCGAAAATTGCAGTGTGGTTGGTGATTGCTTTGGTGCTGTTCACCGTTTTCAAGCAGTTTGACGCACGCGGTCCTGCGGGTTCTGCCTCCCTTGGCTATTCCGACTTTTTGGAAGAGGTGCGGGGCAAACGCATCAAGAGCGCCATTATTCAAGAAGGCCAAGGCGGTACCGAAATTTTGGCCACCACCACCGACGACCGCAAGGTGCGCACCACTGCCACTTACTTGGACCGCGGTTTGGTGGGCGACTTGATCAACAACAACGTGAAGTTTGACGTCAAGCCGCGCGAAGAAGGCTCCTTGCTCATGACCCTGCTGGTCAGTTGGGGTCCCATGCTGCTGTTGATCGGCGTGTGGGTGTACTTCATGCGCCAGATGCAAGGCGGCGGCAAGGGCGGCGCGTTCAGCTTCGGCAAGAGCAAGGCGCGTTTGCTGGACGAAAACACCAATACCGTGACCTTTGCCGATGTGGCCGGTTGCGACGAAGCCAAAGAAGAAGTGAAGGAAGTCGTCGACTTCTTGAAAGA
>JBEGPS010000141.1:0-14612 GCA_041181325.1 Pseudomonadota bacterium | reverse complement strand
GATAGACATGTAATTAACCTTTCACCGCTTTAACGGCAGCTTGTGCTGCTTCTGCCATGGTGTCCACGGAAATGATGGGCAAACCGCTTTCTTTGAGCATCTTCTTGCCCAGGTCTTCGTTGGTGCCCTTCATGCGCACCACCAATGGCACAGACAGGTTCACCGCCTTGCAGGCCGTGATCACGCCGGTAGCGATGGTGTCGCACTTCATGATGCCGCCAAAGATATTGACCATGATGGCCTTTACTTTGGGGTTTTTCAACATGATTTTGAAGGCTTCAGTGACCTTTTCGGGGGTTGCACCGCCGCCCACGTCCAAGAAGTTGGCTGGCTCAGCGCCGTACAACTTGATGGTGTCCATGGTGGCCATTGCCAAGCCAGCGCCATTGACCAAACAGCCGATATTGCCGTCCAGGCTGATGTAAGCCAAGTCGAACTTGGAAGCTTCGACTTCGGCAGGGTCTTCTTCGTCCAAATCGCGGTAAGCCACGATCTCAGGGTGACGGAACAGCGCGTTGGAGTCAAAGTTGAACTTGGCATCCAAGGCCATTACGTTGCCCTTACCGTCGCGGTTCAGTGGGTTGATTTCAACCAAAGACGCGTCGGTGTCCATGTAGCACTTGTAGAGCTTTTGGAAGATGTCTACGGCTTGGGCGGTAGAACCAGCTGGCATGCCAATGGCATCTGCGATCTTGGTGGCTTGTTCAGCACCGAGACCGGTCAGCGGATCAATGAATTCAGTGATGATTTTCTCGGGGGTCGAGTGCGCCACTTCTTCAATGTCCATACCGCCTTCGCTGGAGGCAATGAATGCCAACTTTTGCGTAGCACGGTCGGTCACGATAGAGACGTAATATTCCTTCTGGATGTCCGCACCGTCTTCGATGTACAGGCGACGCACTTTTTGGCCTTCTGGGCCGGTTTGGTGGGTCTTGAGCTGCATACCCAAAATTTCGCCCGCAATGCGTTTCACATCATCAATGGTCTTGGCGACCTTCACACCGCCACCCTTACCGCGACCGCCTGCGTGAATTTGGGCTTTAACAACCCAAACTGGTCCGCCCAGCTTTTGTGCGGCTTCCACAGCCTCTTGCACGGTGAAGGCGGGGATGCCGCGAGGCACCGGCACACCGAATTGACGCAAGATTTCCTTGCCTTGGTATTCATGAATCTTCATAACATCTCTCTAGAGGCTGGACAATGTTCACCATGTAACGCGTGACGCATCACCACACACATGGCACTGGGCACATCAGGGCGGGACTGTATCATGCTGCAGTGCAGAAAACTTTTATCTGCCTTACAGATCTAACCGTCGTCAACCTGTGTTACCGCGAGGTTACGGGGTGAGGGTTTCTAGCTTCTTACTTGTTCTACCCGATGAAAAAAATTTTTATTGACGGCGAGGCAGGCACCACTGGCCTTCAAATCCGTGAACGACTGCGAGCCATGCAGGGGATTGAGGTACTGAGCATCGCCTCGGCCTTGCGCAAAGACTCATTGGCAAAAAAAAACCTGATGGCCCAAGCCGACTTGGTCGTGTTGTGCTTGCATGACGACGCAGCGGTTGAATCTGTTGCCATGATTGACGCAATTGCCCAAGAGACTGGCAAGGCTGGCCCCAAGGTGATCGACGCGTCCACCGCGCACCGTACCGCACCCGGTTGGGTTTATGGCTTTCCTGAACTGGCCCAAGGACAACGCGAAGCGGTGGCTGGCGCCACCCGTGTGGCCAATCCAGGTTGCTATGCCACGGGCGCCATTGCACTCATTCGCCCTTTGGTAGATGCGGGCCTATTGCCTGCTGATTTCCCCGTGTGCTTGCCTTCTATCAGTGGCTATTCTGGTGGTGGCCGAACCATGATCGAAACCTACGAACAAGGCGCTGCCCCCGCCATGGAGCTGTACGCGCTGGGCCTCAAGCACAAACACATTCCTGAAATCATGCGCTATACCGGTCTAACGCGCAGGCCGCTGTTTGTGCCTTCGGTGGGCAATTTTGCGCAAGGCATGTTGGTGCAATTGCCCCTGCATTTGGACACATTGCCGGGCAAACCCACCGCGCAAGACCTGCATGATGCGTTGGCAAACCACTACGCTGGCAGCACCTGGGTTACGGTGGAGCCCGCCACGGCAGATTTGAAGCTGGATGCGGTAGCACTGGCCAACACAAACAAGATGGAATTGCGCGTTTTTGGCAACGATGCAACCAAAGACGGTTTTGCGCATGCCGTGTTGGTGGCTCGGCTAGACAACCTGGGCAAGGGTGCTAGCGGCGCTGCGGTGCAAAACCTGCAGCTGATGCTGGGCATATAACTGCGGCGCGCTGCCAACCACTCAATCGTCGTCAGCGCCTTGCACCAACCGGTGAATAGTGTCGCCACCAAAGCCCCGGCTGGCTAAAAACCGCATCTGCTTGCCGCGCTCGGCAGCGTCTACAGGCGGCGATCCGAACTTCTTACGCCAGATCTCCCGGGCGCGCTCTAGTTCGGTAACCCGCAGCTGACTTACTGCCTCAGCCACGGCTTGCGGCTCTAACCCCTTGGCTTGCAGCTCTTGCTTGATACGCGATGCCCCCAACTTGGAGGCTCTGCGGTGCACCACGGACTCCAGCACCCTGGCCTCGTTGATGAATCCCTTGGCATGCAAGGAATCCAACACCTTGGCCAATGCGCCGGGCGCGTCTTCAAACGGCGCCAGCTTGCGCTCCAGCTCGGCGCGTGAATGCTCACGGGCACCGAGCAGGCGCAGTGCGCGCCCGGTTAATGACAGCGTAGTGGTTGCCATTGCTATAAAAAACGTAGCTGATTACGCATATCGAACGGGGGCTAACGACTTGTTTAACACTTATTCAGGCTTGTCTGCCTTCTCAGCCTTCTTGGCTTTGGCCTTAACTTCTGGCTCAGCCACAGGCAGCAATGGAATGCCCAATGAGGTGCGCACTTTGTTTTCAATCTCGATCGACAAGTCGGGGTTCTCACGCAAAAACTCACGGGCATTGTCGCGGCCTTGGCCAATTTTTTCGCCGTTGTAGGCGTACCAGGCACCTGATTTTTCGAGGATATGCGCGTTCACACCCATATCGATGATCTCGCCGTGACGGCTAATGCCCTCGCCAAACAAAATATCAAACTCCGCCGTCTTGAACGGAGGCGCCACCTTGTTCTTGACCACCTTGACCTTTGTCTCATTGCCAATGGCTTCTTCACCTTTTTTGATAGTGCCAGTGCGGCGAATGTCCAAGCGCACCGAGGCATAAAACTTCAAAGCATTACCGCCGGTGGTAGTTTCGGGCGAGCCAAACATCACGCCAATCTTCATGCGAATCTGGTTAATGAAGATGACCATGCAGTTGGTCTTCTTGATGTGGGCGGTCAGCTTGCGCAGGGCTTGGCTCATCAGGCGGGCTTGCAAGCCGGGCAGGCTGTCGCCCATTTCGCCTTCCAGCTCGGCCTTTGGCGTCAAAGCCGCCACAGAGTCCACGATGATCAGATCCACCGCGCCGGAGCGCACCAAGCTGTCCACAATCTCTAGGGCTTGCTCGCCTGTGTCGGGCTGGCTGATCAGCAGGTCTTGCAGATTCACACCCAGTTTTTGGGCGTATTGAATATCCAGCGCGTGCTCGGCATCCACAAACGCACATTGGCCGCCTTGCTTTTGCATTTCTGCAACCACTTGCAGGGTCAGTGTGGTTTTGCCGGACGACTCTGGGCCGTAAATTTCCACCACACGGCCACGGGGCAGACCACCAACGCCCAAGGCAATGTCCAGCCCCAAAGAGCCGGTAGACACCACTTGGATGTCTTCAATCACTTCACCTTCGCCCAACCGCATGATGGTGCCTTTGCCGAACTGCTTCTCAATTTGGGCCAGCGCCACTTGCAAGGCCTTGGCCTTTTCGCTGTTAGCGCCGTTGGTGTTGTTGGGGTTCTTGACAGGTGCGTCCATGGAAAACTCCTTGAAAATCAATTGGTTAGTGCATTAAGGCATCTGGCTAAACCACTGAGGTTCATTACAGGCTGGATGCTTGAACAGTAGTTTAGCGCACCCTATTGAAATCAGTAAACTGTTTTTTTAGTCAGTTTGCATTACTATTTGCAGTAATGAAAAATAGCATCAACCCAGCCTCTGATTCATGGCGACACAACCATGTAGGGCATTGGCTGCGCATGGCGATCGAACGCTTTGACGTACGTGTTATGGAACTCATGGCGCGCAATCCCGTCGTGCCGCTGGGTCTGTCCAACCTGGTAGCGCGCGGACAGGTCGGAGCAGCGCACATCCATATCACCCGCCACCTTGCATTGCAGGGTTCCCGTGTGACCGAACTGGCCCAGCGCGCTGGCATGACCAAGCAGGCCATGGGCACCTTGGTCGGCCAGTGTGAGGCGTGGGGACTGGTAATGCGTGAGGACGACGCCAACGACGGGCGGGCACGTCTGGTGCAATTTACCCCTACGGGGCTAGCATGGCTCAAGGCCCACGAGCAGGCCGTGGCGCAGGCTGAAGACGAGATGCGCACCGCCACCAGCCCCGAAGTTGCCACCGTTATTGTGTTGGGGCTAGAAGCTTACTGCGCCCATTAAGTGCCAACCTGATGGCGAGCCTAAAATCGTAAGATAACAAGGAGACACCATGCGAATTTTGATTGCCGAAGACGACCAGGTTCTTGCCGATGGCTTGCTACGCGCGCTGCGCAGCGCAGGAGCTGCGGTTGACCATGTGGCCAGCGGCTCGGAGGCCGATGCGGCGCTCATGACCAATACTGAATTTGACCTGCTAATTTTGGACTTGGGCCTGCCCAAAATGCACGGTCTGGAAGTGCTCAAGAAACTGCGCGGTCGGGGCTCCTCGCTACCTGTGCTGATCTTGACCGCCGCGGACAGCGTGGAAGAACGCGTCAAGGGACTGGACTATGGCGCTGACGACTACATGGCCAAGCCTTTCAGCCTACAAGAGTTGGAGGCGCGCGTACGCGCCTTGGTGCGCCGTGGCATGGGCGCCACCAGCAGCAGCATCAAACATGGCCCATTGACTTATGACCAGGCTGGACGCGTAGCCACCATTGACGGCAAGATGGTTGAGCTCTCTGCCCGCGAATTGGGCTTGCTGGAAGTGCTGCTGCAGCGCGCTGGCCGCCTGGTAAGCAAAGACCAATTGGTGGAGCGCCTGTGCGAATGGGGCGAAGAGGTGAGCAATAACGCTATTGAGGTGTACATCCACCGCCTGCGCAAAAAGATTGAAAAAGGCCCGATTCGCATCGCCACAGTGCGCGGCTTGGGCTATTGCCTGGAAAAAATAAACCCTTGAAGTTATTCCAACGTGAGCAACGCAGCCTGTTCGGGGAAATCCTGGATTGGATGCTCACGCCTCTGTTGTTGCTTTGGCCTATTAGCTTGGTGCTGACTTGGTTGGTAGCACAGGGCATTGCCGGCAAACCTTTTGATCGCGCACTGGAATACAACGTCGGCGCACTTGCACAGCTCATTACAGTCAAGCATAACCACGCCCAGTTTGTGCTACCCCTGCCCGCACGCGAGCTCCTGCGCGCCGATGACGCTGACACGGTGTACTACCAAGTTCTCGGCTCAAACGGCGAGTTTTTGAGTGGCGAACGCAACCTACCTTTGCCCCCGGAAGACGAGAAGGTGCCGCTCGGCGAAGTGCGCATGCGCGATGCCGAATTTCAGGGCACGCAGCTTAAAGTAGCCTATATGTGGGTCCGCCTGGATGCACCGCAATTGCGCCCTGCATTGGTTCAAGTTGCTGAAACTATGGACAAGCGATCGGTGCTCGCTACAGAGATTGTCAAAGGCGTAATGCTGCCGCAATTTGTGGTGTTGCCACTGGCGGTGCTGTTGGTGTGGTTGGCACTGGTACAGGCTATCAAGCCACTTAACCGGTTAGAAGAACGCATTCGCGCACGCGACCCCGATGACTTGAGCCCTCTGGACGTGGAAGCTGTCCCGCTGGAGGTGGTGCCGCTGGTATCGTCGGTGAATGATTTACTAATGCGCTTAAAAGACTCCATTGCTACCCAAAAGCGCTTTTTGGCCGATGCTGCGCACCAATTAAAAACCCCGCTGGCGGGATTGCGCATGCAAGCCGACTTAGCGCAACGCGAAGGCGGCAGCGCCGAAGACTTAAAGCAATCGCTGCGTCAAATTGGCCGCTCCAGCATTCGGGCTACCCATACGGTGAATCAACTCTTGGCACTGGCTCGGGCCGAAAGCAGCGGCTCGGTATTGAGCCATCAGGCGTGCGACTTTGCACGACTGGCTGTGGATGTCATTCGCGACTGCGTGCCGCGCGCGATGGATAAATCCATTGATGTGGGCTACGAGGGTGCTGAGCCCAACAGCGACGGCGTGACCGTCATCGGCAACCCCACGTTGCTCAAAGAAATGATCCGTAATTTGGTGGACAACGCCATCAACTACACCCCCTCTAGCCCCGAGAAACCCGGCGTGATCACGGCACGGGTGCTGATAGACCCGTTTAGCCGCGTACTGGTGCTGCAAGTGGAAGACTCTGGGCCTGGCATTGCACTAGCGGAGCGTGAACTGGTGTTTCAACCCTTCTACAGGGCACTGGGCACCGAGGCAGATGGCTCGGGCCTGGGTTTGCCTATCGTGCTAGAAATTGCCCGCCAGCACCACGCCACAGTCACGGTAGAAGACAGCAAACCCGGCCACACACCGCCAGGGGCTTGCTTTACTGTGCGCTTTAATCGCAATCTCGATACCGAAGTCCTAGCGACCTGAGCCTTCGCAAGGCAGCAACGGCTTACCTGCCAACGCGGTTTTGACTTCCGACAGCCGGGGCTTCAATGCTTCAGTTAATCCACCGAACTTGAGCTGATGGACCTGGGCTTGCGCCGACTCCATCACCACCCGCCCAGTGCGCAAACCACGCTTGTTCAATTCGAGCAGCGCCGCGGTAGCGCTAGCCTGCGAATCAAAATGCCCCAAAGAAAGGCCCAGCTCAAGGCTTGCATTTTGCAATGGCAGCGTGGTGATACGGATGGACAATAATTCCTGTTTTTTCTTCGCCAGCGCCTCCTGCGTTGGGAATTTACCCATGTAAATAATCCAACGCTCGGGCGATATTTGAGCGTCCAATTGCCAGGAACCGACTGGAAAGTTAGCCTCCAACACGGTGCGCAATACGGTCGCCTGGGCCATATCAAACGGGCCGGCTTGCAAACACGTTTTAGGCAATTTGGCGGCTCGTAATTGAGCATCCAGCGTTTGCGCTTCTTGTGCTGACAACAAACGCAACGTTGATGGATGAATTTGATTTGCAAGCCGGTGCGGCTCGCTTTGCTGCACCGGCGCAAAACCATAGGCGCGCATCAAACCCTGGCTCCAGGCAAAGTACAAACCATTGGCCAGCAACAGAAGTAAAACAATCAAACGCATGATCAGTACAAATGCAGCAAGGGTGTGTTTACGGGTCTGACGCTTACCTCGGCGCTGGTAACGGCTTTCACTCCAGCAGCGGTTTGCAACATGAGTGCCCCCGTCGCGTCAACCCCACGGGCCCAGCCAGTGGAGCCGTCCGTGCACACCACCTCGCGGCCCAGCAACACATCACGGCTAGAAAATGCTGGCACCATCGGTGCAAACCCAGCGCTGGCAAAGCGCACAACATCGCGCACCAAGGGTGCCACGATCTGCCCCAGCACATCAGGCGCCTGTACGCCTGCAAGCAGCTCGCTCAGCCCTGCAGGCGCAGTGCGCAAGCCCTCCGTAGACCCCGCAACGATATTGATGCCAATGCCAATCACTGCGTAGCGCTCGCCCTCCCAAGTGGCGGTTTCAATCAAGATGCCTGCCAGCTTGCGCTCGAACAGCCACAGATCATTGGGCCATTTGATTTGCACCTTGGGGTGTAGGCTTTGCGCCACCGACAGTCCCACGGCTAACGACAGCCCCGACCAATCGACCGGGCTCAAACGCAGGCCTAACGAAAACGTGAGCGTGGTACCAAGGCCTTGGGTGTCGCTGTGCCAATCACGCCCCAACCGGCCTCGCCCTGCGGTTTGGCGTTCTGCCACCAGTAACACCGAGTGGCGCTGTCCAACGTGGGCACGGCGCATCAACTCGGTGTTCGTGGAGCCGATTTCCGGAAGAATTTCAACCGTAAAGTCTGGTAACAACGGAAACACCGCCTCCCAAATTGCCTCGGCGGGCCAGACGGCGCCCACGTCTTACTTCCTGCCCGTTTTGGGAGCGAGGAGCGTGCCGCGGCACGACTTGGAGCCGCACCAGCAAGGGTATTCGGCCTTGAGCTTCTTCGTGTATGGCTCGTCGAGGACAAGACCGTAGTCATAATTCAACTCTTCGCCGGCCTTGATATTGCGCAGCGCTTTGATATACACACGGCCATGCTCTTCGTCGGCCTCGCAGTTACCGTCGCAAGAATGGTTAATCCATCGCGATGAGTTACCGCCGAACAGGGCATCAATCACATTGCCATCATCGAGCGAAAAATAAAACGTGTGGTTGGGGTCCTGGGGGTCGTGGGGATGGCGATCTTGCGCCTCGTCCCAACTGATGATCTCGCCCACATACTCAATGATGGTTTCACCTTCGGCAATATCTTGCACCGCAAACACGCCTTTGCCATGCACGCCGGATCGGCGGGTTTGAATTCTGCGGTTGGAGGAAACTGTGGGGTTTTTGGCCACGGCTCAAAAATTTGGTATGGTGAATCGTATGGGCGCGCATGTGTGCGTGCCTGCGTGTGCAAGTGCGCGCCTGCGCGCACGCGAGGATTGGATTGTAGTCAGATGAAAAACACCGTTTTCAACAAAACACTAGTTATTGCAGAAAAGCCGTCGGTCGCCCAAGACATCGTGCGGGCGCTGACTCCCACTGCGGGCAAGTTTGAGAAGCACGACGAGTACTTTGAGAGTGACACCTATGTGGTCTCTAGCGCTGTAGGCCACTTGGTGGAGATTCAGGCGCCCGAAGAGTTTGACGTCAAGCGTGGCAAATGGAGCTTCGCCAACCTACCGGTGATCCCACCTCATTTCGACCTCAAGCCGGTGGACAAGACCAAAACGCGCCTGAACGCGGTGGTGAAGCTGGCCAAACGCAAGGACGTGGACAAGTTGGTGAACGCCTGCGACGCGGGCCGCGAGGGTGAACTCATCTTCCGCCTGATTGAGCAATACGCGGGGGGTGCAAAACCTTTGGGCAAACCCGTCAGCCGCCTCTGGCTGCAGTCGATGACTCCGCAAGCCATTCGCGACGGCTTTGCGCACCTGCGCACCAATGCCCAGATGCAGCCGCTGGCCGACGCCGCCCGTTGCCGCTCTGAGGCGGACTGGCTGGTGGGCATCAATGGCACGCGAGCGATGACTGCCTTTAATAGCCGGGATGGTGGTTTCTTCCTAACTACCGTAGGGCGGGTACAAACCCCAACTTTGAGCGTGGTGGTCGAGCGTGAAGAGCTGATCCGCAAGTTTGTGAGCCGCGACTACTGGGAAATACACGCATCATTTGCCGCAGTGGCGGGTGAGTACCCTGCCAAATGGTTCAACCCCGCCCACAAAAGGGATGCTGACGACGCCGAGAAGAAGGCTGACCGCGTCTGGACCCAACGCGAAGCTCAGGCAATTGTCGACGCGGTGCGTGGTCAGCAAGCCACTGTGACCGAGGAAAGCAAACCCACCACCCAGGCTTCCCCTTTGTTGTTCGACCTGACCAGCCTGCAACGTGAGGCCAATGGCAAATTTGGCTTTAGCGCCAAAACCACACTTTCCATCGCTCAAAGCCTGTACGAGCGCCACAAGGCATTGACTTACCCACGAACCGATTCGCGCGCACTTCCTGAAGACTACGTGCCGGTGGTCAAACAAACCTTTGAAATGCTGGCCGACAGCAGCATGCGCCACCTGGCACCCCATGCCCTGACGGCGCTAAACAACAACTACATCAGACCTACCAAACGCGTATTCGACAACGCCAAGGTATCAGATCACTTCGCCATCATCCCCACGCTGCAAGCGCCTAGCGGCTTGAGTGAGGCCGAACAAAAAGTGTATGACTTGGTGGTTCGCCGCTTTATGGCGGTGTTCTTCCCCAGTGCGGAATACCAAGTGACAACCCGCATCAGCACGGCCGCAGGGCACGCCTTCAAAACAGAGGGCAAGGTGCTGGTCAAGCCGGGCTGGCTAGCCATTTACGGCAAAGAAGCCGCAGCTGAAGTGGAAGACGCCAAAGACGGTGACAAGGGCCAAAGCCTGGTGCCGGTAGTTCCCGGCGAAAAGGTGCGTACTGAAACGGTAGATCCCAAGGGCCTGAAAACCCGCCCACCCGCCCGCTATTCCGAAGCAACACTCTTGGGGGCCATGGAGGGCGCGGGCAAGACGGTAGAAGACGATGAGTTACGCGAAGCCATGCAAGAAAAAGGCTTGGGCACCCCCGCTACACGCTCCAGCATCATCGAAGGCTTGATTGCCGAAAAATACATGCTGCGCGAGGGCCGCGAGCTCATCCCCACAGCCAAATCTTTTCAGTTAATGACGTTGCTGCGCGGTCTGGACGTGCAAGAACTGACCAAAGCCGAATTGACTGGCGAGTGGGAATACAAGCTGGCGCAAATGGAGCAAGGCAAGCTCAGCCGCGAAAAGTTCATGGCGGAAATTGCGTCCATGACCGAGCGCATGGTCAAAAAAGCCAAAGAATACGACCGCGACACCATTCCCGGCGACTACGCCACGCTGACCAGCCCCTGCCCCAACTGTGGCGGCATAGTTAAAGAAAACTACCGCCGCTACACGTGCACCGGAAAATCGGGTTCTGAGGAAGGCTGCGGCTTCTCTTTCGGCAAATCCCCGGCCGGGCGCACCTTTGAGCCAGCCGAGGTCGAGCAATTCCTGCGCGACAAACATATTGGCCCACTGGACGGCTTCCGCTCCAAAGCGGGTTGGCCCTTTGTGGCGGAGATGGTGATCAAGTTTGACGACGAGACCAAAAACTATAAGCTCGAATTCGACTTTGGTGACGACAAGGCCGGCGAAGAAAGTGGCGAAATCATCGACTTCTCGGCCCAAGAGTCCTTAGGCCAATGCCCCAAATGTGCAAGCGCGGTATATGAGCACGGTAAAAACTACGTGTGCGAAAAATCGCTGCCCACCACCGCCCAACCCACGCCGAGCTGCGACTTCAAAACCGGCCAAATTATTTTGCAGCAGCCTATTGAGCGCACGCAAATGCACAAGCTCCTGGAAACCGGCAAAACTGATTTGCTGGACAAGTTTGTCTCCATGCGCACCCGCCGTGCGTTCAAGGCCATGCTGGCTTGGGACGCCGAGGCTGGCAAAGTGAATTTTGAGTTCGCACCGAGCAAATTCCCGCCTCGCAAGACGGCTGCGAAAACGACGAGTGCGAAAGAAATTGCTACAAAAAAAGTAGCTGGTCGCGCAAGCCCCACGGGAGCTACAGCCAAAAAAGTACCTGCGAAGAAGGCTGCGACCAGCAAAATCGCTGCCGTCAAAGAAGCCAAGCCCAAAGCCCCACGCAAAACCACCGCAGCGTCCGGAAAAACGCCCAGTACCGAGTTGGCTGCGGTGATTGGGTCTGAGCTGGTGGCACGCCCCCAAGTAATGAAAAAGCTGTGGGACTACATCAAGGCCAATAACCTGCAAGACGCAAAAGACAAACGCAGCATCAATGCAGATGCCAAGCTGCTCGCCGTGTTTGGCAAGCCGCAGGTCACCATGTTTGAGCTGGCCGGCATTGCGGGCAAGCACTTGAGCTGATGCATGATGTTTGATGTTTGATGCGATATCATCAAACATCAACCAAATTGAAAGCCCACCATGCGCACTACGTTAGACATTGCCGATGACGTGTTATTTGCCGCCAAAGAATTGGCCCAGCGCGACAAAAAGTCACTGGGCCAAACCATTAGCGAGCTGGTGCGAAAAGCGTTTGCCCAGGGGAGCAATGTGCCTTACGGTACCGCAGCGCCGCATGCACCACCTCAGGTGTCGGAGCGTCTTGCGGGTTTTGGCATTCACCCCTTGCCGCCGCGTGGGGGCATTGTTAGTAATGAGCTGATTGACCGCTTGCGCGATGCCGAAGGTATTTGATTGATGCGTGCGCTGCTCGACATCAATGTGCTGATTGCCCTGCATGACCGCGACCACATCCACCACGAGCGTGCCGCGCTTTGGCTGGAAGACAACATTGCGCTCGGATGGGCCAGCTGTCCGCTGACTCAAAATGGCGTTTTGCGCATCATGAGCCAGCCAGGCTACAGCAGCCCGCAGCCCTTGGGTGTGTTGGTCAACATGCTGCAAAGCGCTACATCTACCTCGTACCACCAGCTGTGGAGCGATAGCGTCAGCATGCTGGATAGCTCGCGGTTTCACCATGCGCATTTGCATGGGCCACGCCAATTAACCGATGTGTACCTGTTGGCGCTGGCGGTAGAAAACGGTGGTCGCTTGGTGGGTTTTGACCAACGCATACCGCTGTCTGCCGTGCATGGTGCCACTGCTGCACACTTGGTAACGCTGTAACCCGGATCTCATTTGTATGAATTTCACTGATCTAGACGACGCATCCGAACACAGCACCCACACGCCAGCCGAGCGCTCTGCTGCGGCTTCGCGCAGTACGTGGGTGAGTGTTGGAGTCAATGTGGTGCTATCCACCACGCAAATCGTGGTCGGCGTGCTGGCCAAGTCACAGGGGTTGATTGCCGATGGCATTCACTCGCTCTCCGATCTGGTGGCAGATTTTGTCGTGCTGTTCGCGGGCCACCACGGTCAAAAGGATGCAGACACCGACCACCCCTATGGACACTATCGGTTCGAGACTGCAGCGTCCCTCGCCTTGGGGGTCATTTTGCTGGCCGTAGGCTTGGGTATGGTCTGGTCGGCCTTTGTCAAATTGCAAACGCCTGACACCATTCCTACCGCCCACGCCACCGCCTTATGGGTAGCACTCGCGGCCATCGTGTCCAAAGAGCTGCTGTTTCGCTACATGCTGCGCGTGGCCAAGGCGGTCAAGTCCAGCATGCTGGTGGCCAACGCATGGCATGCACGTTCCGACGCAGCTTCGTCTTTGGTGGTGAGCATTGGCCTGATTGGCAACATGGCGGGCTACCCGCTGCTGGACCCTATTGCCGCGCTGATTGTGGGCTTTATGGTGGGCAAGATGGGCTGGAGCTTTGGCTGGGATGCGCTGCACGACCTGATGGACCGCGCAGTGGATGAAGAAGAAGTACAAGCGATCCGCAAAACCTTGGTGTCCACCCCCGGCGTGGCCGGAGTGCACGACATTCGCACGCGCAAAATGGGCGACATGATTGTGGTGGACGCCCATATCGAAGTAGACGCAAACATCACCGTCGAAGCAGGGCACAACATTGCGGTGGCAGCACGCCAGGCAGTGCTGCAGCGCCACCGGGTGCTCAATCTGATGACGCACGTAGACCCCGCGCATCGGCCTGATCTGGATCACGCTCGGGTCGCACCCGAAGCGCAGTGACACCCACGGCGCCCTATTTGTAGATTTTCTTCAGCAGCCCAATAAGGGTCTTGCGCTCTGCCGCAGTGAGCTTGGGGGTACTGTCAACCTCCAGCTGCGCTGCCGTTTTTTCCGCAGCACGCATCATGGTTTGCCCGGCTTGCGTCAAATGCAGCCCCACTGCGCGGCCATCATGAGGATGGGGCAAACGGGTAATCAAGCCCCGCTTTTCCAGCGCATTGAGCATGCCCACCATATTGGGAGCCAAGATACCCAACGCACTGCACAGCTGGCGTGAGGTGATGCCCGGGTTGTGTGTCACCAGTGACAACACCGAAAAGTCCACCGGGCGCAGGTCGTACACGGCCAAGCGCTCCAAAAAAACACCAATGATGCTCAGCGCCGCCCGTCGGGCGTTGTAACCCAGCAGTGTCTCAAGATAACGGGTGTTTATCTTTTCAACAAAGGGATTCTCAGGCTTGGAAGTCATACCGGGCAAAGTGACGGACTGACAAGTGGCTAAGACAGGCGCGATTGGATGATGCCCAAACGCATGTTGAACTCAGGCAACACCCAATGGCGCAGCGCGCTGGCAGGAGTGGTCCACCGAGTGGAGTCCCCTGCTGCTGATGTTGCAGTAGCTTCGATTTTGTGCCACGCCCAAGCGAGCAAGATCACCACCACCGCGCGTAAGAAGTCCTCAGCCACCCAATAAGGCAACTCAGGCTGGTCCTTGGCTGCAACCACCAGCGATATCGTCACGGCACACAGGGCATCCACCTGAACACGCAAGGCCGGATGGGCAATGCCATTTGCATCCAGCTCAGCGCACAAGGCGTTCAGCATGGATGCCAGACTCTCTCCGCCGTCTGGCAGCACCTTGCGCACCAGCAGGTCAATGGCCTGGATTTCGTTGGTACCTTCGTAAATCATCGCCACACGCGCATCGCGCACGATCTGCTCAATGCCCCACTCGCGCACATAGCCGTGGCCACCAAAGACCTGCAAGCAGTCGCTGCCGCCGTGAAAGGCCTGGTGGGTGAATGCAGACTTGATCACCGGCGTAACCAGGCTGCACCACACTTGCGCGGCGGCTTTGCGGGCGGCGTCGGGGTGGTGCTT
>JBEGPS010000140.1:0-7514 GCA_041181325.1 Pseudomonadota bacterium | reverse complement strand
ATGAAACGCCGCCTGTCGTTGGCCCGTGCACTGGTGAACGACCCCGCGCTGTTGCTGCTAGATGAGCCCACCACCGGCCTAGACCCACAGGCCCGCCACTTGATGTGGGAGAGGTTGCAGTTGTTGTTGCAGCAAGGCAAGTCCATCTTGCTGACCACCCACTTTATGGACGAAGCCGAGCGCCTGTGCTCGCGCCTCTTGGTGCTGGACCACGGGAAAAAAATTGCCGAAGGCGCCCCGCGCGATCTGATTGCCCAGCACCTGGAGCCCGACGTGGTGGAGGTATTTGGCGTGGGCGCACTTGCGCTGGTGGATAGCCCGCTGCGCGCCATGGCTGCGCGCGTAGAGGTGAGTGGCGAAACCGTGTTTTTCTACACCCACAACGCCGCCGACCTGCTGGCCGCACTGGCAGCTCAACCCCAGCTGCGCACGCTGCACCGCCCGGCCAATTTAGAAGATTTGTTCCTGAAACTCACGGGCCGCCAGATCCGCGAAGACGCTTAAGCCACCCTGAGCGGCTTTGAAACCACATTTCCATTACTATGAAAACTATAGCTACTCACGCAGACCTCACGGGCGCTAGCGGCACAAATCTATCTGCGTGGCGGACTCCGCAGCTCTCCATGCGCTTTTGGCCTGTGTTCTTGCGCAACCTGCTGGTCTGGCGCAAGCTGGCCATCCCCAGCCTGGTGGGCAACATTGCCGAGCCACTGATGTGGCTGGTGGCTTTTGGCTACGGCATGGGTGCACTGGTGGGCACGGTAACGGTGAACGGCGCGCCGGTGCCGTACATCTTGTTTCTGGCCAGCGGCTCCATTTGCATGAGCGCCATGCAGGCTGCGTCGTTTGAGGCGCTGTACTCCGCGTTCAGCCGTATGCATGTGCAAAGGACGTGGGACGGCATCATGAATGCGCCCGTGGGCTTGGACGACATCGTGCTGGCCGAAATGCTGTGGGCAGCGTTTAAGTCTTTGTTTACCGTGACCGCCATTCTGGGCGTGATGCTGGCGCTGCAGATCAGCCATTCGCCCAAGCTGCTGGTGGCGTGGCCCATTTTGCTGGGCGTGGGCATCACGTTTAGCTGCATGGCGCTGGTGTTCAACGCGCTGGCCAAAGGCTATGACTTCTTCACTTACTACTTCACGCTGTTTCTCACGCCCATGATGTTTTTGAGCGGCATCTTTTTCCCGCTGGACCAGTTGCCGGTCGCCGTGCGCGTGGTGGCGGATTGGCTGCCACTGTCAAACGCGGTGGCGCTGGTGCGCCCCTTGTTCATGGACCAGTGGCCTGCCGACATTGCCCGCCCGGTGCTGGTGTTAGCAGCCTACACCGGCGTGTCGTTTTGGGTGGCGCTGGCGCTGACGCGCAAACGCTTTGCGAAGTAACTAGGCTGCTTGAGCCGCCTTGATCATGTCCGCCGCCTTCTCGGCAATCATGATGGTGGGCGCATTGGTGTTGCCGCTGACCACCTGCGGCATGATGGAAGCATCCACCACACGCAGGCCCTGCACACCGTGCACCCGCAGCTCATGGTTCACCACATCCATGTTTCCTTGACCCGTTTTGCCAATACCCATGCGACAAGTACCCACCGGGTGGTACACCGTATCGGCGTGGTCGCGGATGTACTGCTCGATCCGCAGGTCGCTGGTAGCGTCGATGGAACTGGCAGACTCTTTTCCACCCCACTGCGTCAGCGCAGGCTGGTTGAGCAGTGTGCGCATCTGCTTGAAGCCGCGTATCAGCCGCTCCACATCGTCCCGCTCACCCAAAAAGTTGGGGTCAATCAACGGTGCGGCAAACGGGTCTTTGCTGGCCAAGGTGACGCTGCCACGGCTCAGGGGGCGCAGCAGGCACACGTGGCACGAATAGCCGTGGCCTAGCACCGTGGTGCGGCCATGGTTCACCAACTTGGCAATGGCAAAGTGAAACTGCAAATCGGGCGTGCGCTCCTCGGGCTGGCTTTTGACAAAACCACCCGCCTCTGCGAAGTTCGTCGTTAGCATGCCCGTGCGTTTGCTGCGCCATTCAAAGATGCCTTTGAATCCGGCAATCAATCCGTGCAATGACACGCCAAAGGTGTTTTTCAGTGCCGGGGCGTTCACCACCTGCACCACGTCAATGTGGTCATGCAGGTTTTGGCCCACGCCGGGCAAGTCGTGCACGGTGGCAATGCCGTTTTTCACCAAATGGTCGTGCGGGCCAATGCCAGAGAGCATCAAAATCTGTGGCGACTGCAGCGCACCGGCGCACAGCAGCACTTCGCGCGCGGCACGCAGTTGCTTGGTTTCGCCCTGGTGCACAAACTCCACACCCACGGCCCGCTTCTTTTCCATCACGATGCGGGTGGTGTGCGCGCCGGTCAGCACATGCAAATTGGGCCGGTTCAGGTTAGGCGTGAGGTAAGCCTTGGCGGCGCTGAAGCGTTCGCCATTTTTGTGGGTCACTTGGTACACCCCAACACCCTCTTGGGTGGGGCCGTTGAAGTCGGGGTTGGCAACATAGCCCGCCTGCACTCCGGCTTGAACAAACTGCGGGCCCAAAGCGTTTGGGCTGGTCAGGTCTTGCACATGCAAGGGGCCATCGCCACCATGCAGCGCGTCTGCGCCACGCGCGTTGCTTTCGGACTTTTTGAAATACGGCAGCACCTCGTCAAAGCTCCAGCCGGCATTGCCCAGTGCGGCCCAGTGGTCGTAGTCTTCGCGCTGGCCACGGGTGTAAATCATGGCGTTGACTGAGCTGGAACCACCCAGCACCTTGCCGCGCGGCTGGTAGCCCCGGCGGCCATTCAGGCCGGGCTGGGGCGTGGTTTCAAACTTCCAGTTGGCCTCGCCGGTCTTGGCGATTGCAGCCAGACCTGCAGGGCAATGAATCATCACACTGGTGTCGGCGGGGCCGGCTTCTAGCAGTACCACCTGAATGGCGGGATCTTCGGTTAAGCGGGCCGCCAGCACGCAACCCGCCGAGCCACCGCCCACAATGATGTAGTCCAACATAACGCGCCTTTTGCTTTGCTTTCACACCTAAATAAGACAGCCAAAGTTATCGCATGCGCGCCACACTGCCAACCCGGTTTACCCGCAGCTGATCTAGATCGCTTTTTCAATCCCACAATTATTAAAAGATGCCCACCACAACAAACTCACAACAAGTCAACGCAGCCCTTCTGTTAGACAACCAGTTATGTTTTGCGTTGTATTCCACCTCGCTGGCCATGACCAAGCTGTACAAGCCGCTGCTGGAAGCGCTGGGCCTAACCTACCCGCAGTACCTGGTGATGCTGGTGCTGTGGGAGCAAGATGGGTTAACCGTATCTGCCTTGGGCGAACGGCTGTACCTGGACTCTGGCACGCTCACACCGCTACTCAAACGCATGGAAGCCAGTGGCTGGCTCACACGCCAACGTGCCGCCGAAGACGAGCGCCGCGTACTGGTCAGCCTGACCGCCGAAGGTCGCAAACTCAAAACCAGAGCGGGTGCTGTACCTGCTTGCCTGGTGCAGGCCGCAAGTTGCCCGGTGCCGGAGCTCATGGCCTTGACCCAACAAGTCCAAGCGCTGCGCCAGCGGCTCACTACCGACACCCACCCAACAGACATAAACGCAATAGCTTAAGTAAGCACTACTCGCTTTTCACCGATTTTTCACTCCGCTCACCCCGAGCATTTTTTAGGACTCACCATGACCACCAAAGTTGAAAAAGTTGTTTACCAAGCCCACGCAACATCAACCGGCGGCCGCGACGGCACCACCCGCACCTCGGATGGCCTCATTGACGTCAAACTCACCACTCCCAAAGAAATGGGCGGGGCTGGCGGTGGCGTGAACCCTGAGCAGTTATTTGCCGCTGGATATAGCGCATGCTTCATTGGCGCTATGAAATACGTAGCAGCAACACAAAAAATCGCAATGCCAGCTGACACCAGCATTGAAGCCACCGTTGGCATTGGCGCAATTCCTCAAGGCTTTGGTATTGAAGTGCAGTTGGCAGTCACCGTGCCCGGCATGGACCGCGCAGCAGCACAGGCCTTGGTAGACAAGGCCCATGCGGTGTGCCCTTACTCCAACGCCACACGCGGCAATGTTGAAGTAACCATTACCGTGGTGTAACTGTTCGTTTGGGCACCGACCTCTGATTCTTGGGAGCGCAATCTCCAAGGGTCAGCTTCGGGTTGTGCCCGCCGGTGAGCTGATGGCAGCACGCTTAGCGTGCCTGCGTTGCAGGGCCTTTACTTATTACAAGGAAGCTATGTCCATCACCATCAAACAACCCTCCGTCTCCACCACATTGCGCGCAACTTTGGGCGCTGCACTTTTGGTAGGCGTTTGCTCAGCCTATGCAGCAGCAGGTTTTGTTGTCACGGCCAGCCAAGAAACTTTGGTCAAAGTGGGCATGTCCCGCGCCGAAGTACGCAACGCCTTAGGCCGCCCCGCCCATAACGTGAAATACCGCGCAGAGCCAGGCCGCACCTGGACGTACGGCGTGTTGGGCAACCCCGAACACACCCAAGTCAAAGTGTTTGATGTTGACTTCAGCGCAGACGACAAAGTGCTGTCGTTTGGCGAGCGCAACGAACCCGAAATGAATTAGGTCCCCCGCTGGCTGCACAGCCCCTACCAACGTTGGGACCGGTGATTCATGGCCTGATTTGAATTGGTGTGCAAAAACAACGTGACTCGCAAACTGTGCGTCAGTCAGTTGCTGCATGATGTGACCCAAACAATTCAAATCGGGACATGGAGACTTCATGAAACTGGCCCTGCTGTCAGATATTCACGGCAACATTCAAGCTCTGGATGCCTGTCTTGCGCATGCACGCGCCCAGCGAGCTCAGCGTTTTGCTTTTTTGGGCGATATGGTGGGCTACGGTGCCGACCCATGCGCTGTTGTAGACCGGATCATGCTGATGACCGAAGAAGGTGCTGTGGTGCTCAAAGGCAACCACGATGCCATGGCCGTCAACCCTCCTGCAAGTGTTAAAACTATGGGCGAAAGCACGGCCAGTTGGACGCATCACAGCCTAAGCCCGCTGCAACGCCAATGGCTGGATTCCTTGCCGCTGACCCACCACCAAGATACCCTGCTACTGGTACACGCCAGTGCAGATGGCCCTGAGCTATGGCGTTATGTGTACGACCAGCGCGCGGCCACGGCCAGCCTGAATGCTGCAACGGCTGCTTGGGCCAACGTGCGTTATGTGTTTGGTGGCCATGTACATGAGCAAACCTTGTATTACCGAGGCGCTACGTCAGGCCTGATGAAGTTTTACCCCCAGGCTGGGGTGACGCTTCCCGTGCCATGGCACCGCCAATGGCTGGCCACTGTGGGGTCAGTGGGCCAGCCCCGAGATGGCAAATCCGCAGCCATGTATGCCATGTTGGACACCGAGCTTGCCCAGCTCACCTTTCACCGCGTTCCGTATAACCACGCCGCGGCAGCAGCGGCCATTCTGAACGCCGGATTACCTGCATTCTTTGCAGAACGACTGGAGATGGGACGATGAAACTCCTGGAACCCGGCACGCTGCTCGACGGCTTTACCATTGGGGAATGCATTCACTCTGGCGGCATGGCGCACATTTATCAAGTGCGTTTTACCGACAGTCATCAAAGCATTGGTTTTCCCATGGCCATGAAAATTCCGCGCATGACCGCGGGCGACGGCGCTGAGAACATCATAAGTTTTGAAGTAGAAAGCCAGATCATGCAAGTGCTGACTGGCACACACGTGCCACGGTTTGTAGCCGCCGGCGATTTGGATCGCGTTCCCTACTTGGCCATGGAATACGTGCATGGACGAACCCTTCAGCACTGGCTGGACAGCGAATTAGCGCCCAGTTTTGACGAGGTTACCAAACTCGGCATAGGCATGGCGAATGCCATACATGCGCTACACCAGCAAAATGCCGTGCACCTGGACCTCAAACCCGCCAACGTGCTGTTCCGCGAGAACGGCAGTGCGGTGTTGCTGGACTTTGGCCTTTCGTGGCATGCCCACTACCCCGACTTGCTGGCCGAACAACTACGCAAAGCCGTTGGCTCGCCCGCCTGGATTGCGCCAGAGCAAGTGGTGGGGGTGCGGGGCGACCCACGCAGTGACGTATTCGCCATCGGCGTAATGTTGTATCAGCTATGCACCCACGCGTTGCCGTTTGGCGAGCCTCAAACCGCCGCCGGGCTGCGTCAGCGCCTGTGGGTAGACCCGACACCCCCACGCAAGCTTAGCCCTGCAATGCCCGTTTGGCTGCAAGAGGTGGTGATGCAGTGCCTAGAGCCCGAGGCCGCAAAGCGCTACCCCTCGGCAGCGCATTTGGCGTTTGACCTAAGCCACCCCACACACGTACAAATCACCGAACGCGGAACCAATATAACGGGCACCAAGTTCAGAACCCATTTCAAGCGCTGGATCAAGGCTGCGGGCATGCATTACCAACCTAGCCCAGTGCCGTCGCAACAAATTGACGAAGTACCCATCGTCATGGTGGCCGTACCCCACAAAGACGTGACCGACGCCACGTTGTACTCACTGCGCCAAGCGGTGGCTCGCTCGCTCGGCACCCGGCCTGGCGCACGCTTAGCCTGCGTGACGGTTATCTCGACCAACCAAACCAGCGCGTCAGAAGAAGATAAGAGTGAGACCAACGTTCACCGCCGCTACCTTACCGCCTTGCACCAATGGGCCCAACCGCTAGACCAAAGCGGCCACCAAGTATCATGCCATGTGCTGGACTCTGGTGACGCCGCACAGGCACTGCTGGACTACGCACGCGGCAATAACGTCAGTGTGATCGTTATGGGTGCAGCCACCCACGGCCTAAAAACGCAACGCTTTATAGCCACCGTACCCATCAAAGTGGCCATGGATGCGCCATGCACCGTCATACTGGTAAAACAATCATTGCCCTTTGAGCACCTGGGTGCGCCTGAAAAGCGCGCGTCTGCGCAGGTCACGGGCTACTCCGACTCAGACGCCGACAGTCCATCCACCTACGGCGATGACCTGGGGCCGCTGGGGTAGACAATCAGGGCATGACTGCTGTAACCCATGCCTTTGAATCTCTCACGCCTGACCTGGTTCTGGATGCCTTGGAATTTGCAGGGCTGCGCGGTGATGGCCGCCTAACAGCCCTGTCATCGTACGAAAACCGCGTGTACCAAGTGCAGCTGGAAGATGGCACCTCGGTGGTGGCCAAGTTTTACCGCCCCCAGCGCTGGAGCGATGCGCAAATTTTGGAAGAACACAACTTTGCAGCCGAACTCATGGCGTTTGAAGTGCCTGCCATCGGCCCACTGGTGCTGAATGGCCAAACTCTGCACCACTTTGGCGGATTTGCCTTCAGCGTGAGTCCACGACGCGGTGGTCGCGCACCGGAACTAGACGATGGCGAGGTGCTGGAATGGATAGGCCGCTTTCTTGCCCGCATCCACACGGTGGGCGCAAAACAGCCATTTGTGCACCGCCCCGCGCTGAACCTGGCCACCTTTGGTACCGAGCCCATGCAATGGCTGCTGGAGA
>JBEGPS010000139.1:0-13814 GCA_041181325.1 Pseudomonadota bacterium | reverse complement strand
TTGGCTGCGTCCAGCGGGCCCGCTGCCTGGTGTGCCGCGTCGCCCGGGCTACCGGCCCAGCGGCGCTGGGCGTAGGTGCCTTTTGCCAAATCGTTTTCGATAATCTGGCGCAAAAAGTTGCTGGTCTTAGGGGCTTCTGCGGTGGCGTTTACGGGCTTTGCGGTGGTGGGAGTGCTCATGGTCCGATTTTAGTCGGCGTTGTGGTTACTATCTGCGCACCGCAACCAAGGCCACACCCATGAAAGATAGTACGGCATTCAGTCAAGACGATAACTACGCCAAAACGCAAATTAGCGAATTTCAGGCGGGCTCGATGGCAAGCGGGCCTTCGGTGTTGTCATTGACGCTGCGTGATTTGCAGGCTGCGGCGGTGGATGGTGTGATCACCAATATGCAGGCCAGTCAGTTGTGGGCGCACTTGGGGGGCTCCACCATGGCGCATGCTGCGGGCCCCACGCCTGCGCCCAGGTTTGGCTTTGTGAACGTGTTGTATTACTTTGGCGGGTTGGTGGCCATCAGCGCCATGGGCCTGTTTATGACCTTGGGTTTTGAGTCTATGGGTGCAGTAGGCTTGCTGGCCATTGGGCTTGCCTATATGGTGGCTTGCCTAAAAGTGGCAGACCACTTTAAAAGCCGCACTTTGCCCGTGCCTGCGGGCATTTTGGCAACATTGGCGGTGGTGCTGGTGCCACTGGTGGTGTGGAGCGCGCAAAGCCTGATGGGCCTGTGGCCACCAGGGGGCAGTGGCACATTCAGGTCGTACTACACCATCATTAACTGGCGCTGGATGACGCTGGAATTTGCCACCCTGGCCGCAGGCGTGGTGATGCTGTGGCGCTATCGTTTGCCATTTATGGTGATGCCAGTGGCGGTCACCGTTTGGTACATGAGTATGGATATTGCCAACGCACTGATGAAATCTAACGGGTTTGACTGGCAGTTCAGCCGCGATGTGTCGGTGGTGTTTGGTATAGCCACTGTTGCCCTGGCCTTGTGGGTGGATGTGCGCACCCGCTTGTCGAAAAACACCGAGTGGCAGCAAGACTTCGCGTTTTGGCTGCATCTGTTTGGGGCCACCATGTTTTGGTGCGGGCTGAGTCTGCAAGACTCCAACAACGAGTTGGGTAAGTTCCTGTACGCGTTATTGAACGTGGCCTTGGTGTTGGCGGGCGCTGCCATTGGGCGCAGGGTGTTTACGGTCTATGGCGCGTTGGGCGTGGCCATGTACCTGGGGCACCTGTCGTACCAGGTGTTTCGCAGCAGCATGATGTTTTCGTTTGCCCTCACCTTGATCGGTCTGGGCACGGTGTGGCTGGGGGTGCTGTGGCAGCGCCATGAGGATGCCATCAATTCCCGGTTGGCGCGCTACGTGCCAGCACGTCTGCGCCCGGTCACCCAACCAGCGTACTGATCTACATGGCCTTGAAGAGCGGGACATAAAGGCGGCTTACGTCCCAGCGCTCAGCACGGCTGCGCAGCTGTAATTGGGTTTTGCCCGCTTCGTCGCGCTGCACGGCATCAATGTCGCTGGCGCGTACCACCGTGCTGCGGTGGATTTGCCAGAACACCTGGCTATCAAGCTGGGGCAGCAGTTCTTTGAGCGGTGTGCGAATCAGGTACTCGTGGCTGGCGGTCAGCACACGCACGTATTTGTCCGATGCCTCAAACACCAGCACCTCGGCCACGGGCACCAGGCGAATGGCGTTGCCCACGCTGGCTTGGATCACGGTCAGCAGTGGCGTGGCGACGGCTGGTGCGGGCTGCTGTGCGCCCAAAAGACCGCGCAGTTGGCCCAGGACGCTTTCCAGGTTTGCTTCCAAATTGATAGCTGCTTGCGCACGGCTGGCAAGGGCTAGCTGCACTTTTGTTACTGTTTTTTCTAACCGTGCGGCTTGCACGGGTTTGAGCAAATAGTCGGTAGCCTGGGCCTCAAACGCTTGCACCGCGTATTGGTCGTAGGCGGTAACAAACACCAGCGCGGGAAACGGTTTGTTACCCGGGCCGGTGGGCCACAGGTTGGCTAGTTCGGCGGCGGCATCGAGCCCGCCCATGCCCGGCATGCGGATGTCAAACCACAGCACGTCGGGTTGCAGCGCCAGGGCGGTGCGTACCGCCGATGCGCCGTCACCCACGGTGGCAAGCACCTGCAGCTCGGGCCAGGCTCGGGCCAGCTCTGCCTGCAGAGCCTGGGCCAACAGTGGTTCATCTTCGGCAATCAGGGCCGTAGCCATAGCGGTGGCGGGGTGTACTGCAGAAATCATTTTTTAAAAGGAAATGTGATGCTAGCCCTTGTGCCACTTGCGTAGTCAGCTATGAAATTTATAGTACCAGCTGTGCCGTACAGCGTGCTTAAGCGTTCGCGCACATGGCTCAGGCCATAGCCCCGGCCGGGGGTGGCGGGGTGGGCCAGCGTTGTGGTGTCGAACCCCATGCCAGTGTCGACCACCTCCAGTGTGATGGTGCCGCCAGTTTGGCTGGCGTGTACGGTAATGCTGCCGCCCTGTAGCTTGGGCTCCAGCCCGTGATAGATGGCGTTTTCTACCAAAGGCTGCAGCAGCAACGGCGCAACCGGGTGCCGGGCCAGCGCGTCGGGCAGATGCAGGCTGTAAGACAAACGCACTCCCATGCGTACGGCCATCAGCTCCAGGTAGTCACGCAGGCGGGCAAACTCGTCTGCTAGTGTGTGCTCTGTGCCGCCGCTGTCGGTGCGGGCTGCGCGCAGCGTGGCGCGCAGGTAGTCGTTCAGGCGGTCCAGCATGTCGATGGCCCGCTGTGGGTCGGTGGCAATCAGGGCGCGCAAATTGGCCAAGGTGTTGAACAGCATGTGCGGCTCCAGCTGCGACTCCAGTAGTTTGAGGCGGGCCTCGGTGGCTTGGCGTGCCAGCTCCAAGCCTTTTTCGCGCTGGTAAAAGTAAAACAGAAACCCGCTACTGATGCCCAGCGATGTGAGCCAAAAGCTCCAAAACCGCTGCGGTGACTGTGCCATCAGTTGCCACGTGGATTGGCCCGTATAGGCGTCACCCACCAGGCTGCCCAATGCATACCCAACCACGATGCTGGCAAACATGTAAGCCACCGCGTGCGGCGTGACGCTCCAGTAGTGGGGCGGTTGAATATGAAGCCAAGGGCCGAGCGCAATGCGCATCGGGTCGCATAAAAACCAAATGCAGGTGCTAATGGCATAGCTATACACCAGCGACTTATCAAATGCATGCTCCACCGGACTGGCCAGAGTTTGCACGACGGCAATGACCAGCGCCACTGCCCACACCACCAGGGCGCGACGCACTACCCCTTGCCGAGCATCGCCTGGCAGCCAGCGCAGCAATTGAGTGGTATTGGGGTGTGCCATGTTGGCCATTTTGCATGCACTGTATTGCGCTGAATCACTAGCCCCAGACCAGTTGGCCTAAATAGCGACCCGGCAGCAAGGTGAATGCGCCAGCAACCACGCAGGCCCCGACATACAGGCTAACCATAGCTTTGCGGTGGCCAGCTACGTTGCCTTGCAGCAGCTTGCGAAACGCAAAGTAAAGCCCTGTCAAGGTGTAGGGCACAAACAGGTGAATGGGGGTGTACCCCGCAATGTTGGGTAAACGGAAATCGCGGATAAACAATGCCGAGATGGCCGTCATCAGCATCAGTGTGACCCATGCATAGCCGGCAGCGCGGTGCAGACGCGGGTGTTGGCGCTTGACTTGGTTTGGCCCAAACGCGTGGCCACGGCGGGCCCACAGTGCGACCGGGCCTATGGCTAGCGCGGCCAGAGCAGCACTCATGTGGATGGCGATGACGGGTGTAATTTGCATAGTGTGGGCGACTATGCCAAGTGCCCGCCCGCGATAAAACCACTTTGCGACAAAGTGCTGTTTTCTGGGTATGAAGTGTCAAATCTACAATGGCACCTATGAAAAAAAGTTATCTCATTGCAGCGGCTGTCGTTGTAGCTGCTGCGGGCGGAGGTTATGCCTGGTGGTCACAGCGCGCCAATACCGACGCGGTGCAGTACCGCACGGCCAAGCTTGAGCGTGGCAACCTCCAGGCCACAGTGGCCGCCAGTGGCGCAGTCAACCCGGTGGCGCTGGTGACCGTGGGCACGCAGGTGAGCGGCCAAATTAGCGAGTTGTTGGTGGACTTCAATTCCGAAGTCAAAGCCGGGCAATTGCTGGCCCGCATCGACCCCGAAACCTTTGAGTACCGCGTGCGCTCGGCGCAGGCCGATGTGGACGCCACACGCGCTGCCGTACTCACGGCACAGGCCAACACCCTGTCGGCACAAACGCAGGTGTCGCGCGCGCAGGTTGATTTGGATGAAGCCCGCCGCGACTTTGATCGCAAGCAAAGCCTGGTGGAAAAAGGGTTCATCGCGCAAAGCGAGGCCGACAAGGCACGCGCCCTGGTCAACACCAGTGTGGAAGCGGTAAAAGCTGTGCAGGCGCAAGTGGGTGTGGCGCAGGCGCAGGTGACATCGGCCCAGGCCAATGTGGCCCAGCGCGAAGCCGCTTTGGCCCAGGCCCGCATTGATTTGGCGCGCACACGCATTACCTCGCCGGTGAACGGCATTGTGATTAAGCGCGCGATTGAAAACGGCCAAACTGTAGCCGCCAGCCTGCAAGCCCCCGAGTTGTTCGTGATTGCCAAAAACCTGCGCGATATGCAGGTGGACGCCGCCATTGACGAGAGTGATGTGGGACGCTTGAAGCTGGGGCAAAAAGCCACGTTCACGGTAGACGCATTTCCTGGCCAAACCTTTGAGGGAGACATCCGTCAGGTGCGCAAAGCCGCAACCAACGTGGCCAACGTAGTGACCTATGTGGCGGTGGTTGGTTTTAACAATGCCGATGGCCGCTTGCTGCCGGGCATGACGGCCAATGTGCGTGTGGTGACCGATCAGCGCGAAGCGGTGCTGAAAGTGCCTAACTCGGCGCTGCGGGTGCGCATTGCAGGTGTAGAGCCAGAAGCCAACGCTACGGGTAGCGCCCCAGCGAACCCAGCCTCAGCACCTGCAACCAGCGATGCTGCTGGTTGGACCTGGTTGTCGCAAGCGGTGGCGCAGCCCGCGCCGGGTGGTTCCGGTGGTGGGCAGGGCGGTGGCCTATCAGCAATGCGTGAGCGCTTGGTCACGGACTTGCAGCTCAGCACTGAGCAGCAAGCCAAGCTCGACGCCATCAGCGCCGAGATGCGCCCACAGTTTCAAGCCCTGCGGGACTTGGCCGAAGACCAACGCGCTGCAGGCCGCGATAAAGTGATGGCAGAGATGCGCGCCAAGATCGCAGCCATGCTGACCCCCGCGCAGCGCACCAAATACCAAGCCTCGCAGACGCCCGCTGCTTCGCCTGCAGCGGTTTCCGCTACAGGGCCAGCAACGGCGACCGCTCCAGCCCCTGCCCCTGCCCCTGCCAACGGCGGTGCCGCAACCGAGTTTCGTAACCGTGTCGTGAATGAACTCAAGCTCAACGCCGATCAAGCCTCCCGCGTAGACGCTATATATGCCGAGGTGCGCCCGCGCTTTGGTGCGCTGCGCGACCTGAACCCCGAGGAGCGCCCCAAAGCGCGCGACAAACTGATGGCCGATATTCGGGCCCGCATTGGTGACGTGCTCACTGCAGAGCAAAAAGTGGGCTATGCCACCTTGTTGGCAGAAGCAGCCAGCCGTACCAGCACCCGTGGCCGCATTTATGTGATGGACAGCCAAGGTAAGCCCAAGGCGCTGAATGTGCGTCTAGGCATTACCGATGGCACGTCCACCGAGCTGCTGGTCAGCCCTGGTTCGCCCAATGCGGCGTTGTTGACCGAAGGGGCCACGATCGTGACCGGCTTGCAAACCTCTGCTGCAGGCGTGAAGCCCTCTGCTGCGCGCGCGCCCACACCGCGCATGGCGTTTTAGGAGGCACGCATGGCCCTGATTGAGGCACGTGCGCTGACAAAAACCTACGCCATGGGCGGCCAAACTGTGCACGCCTTGCGGGGTATTTCCCTGGATATTGTGGAGGGCGACTTTGTGGCCATCATGGGCGCATCGGGTTCGGGCAAGTCCACACTGATGAATATTTTGGGCTGTCTGGATCAGCCTTCCACCGGCACGTATGTGCTGGCGGGCGAAGAGGTGGAGTCGCTGTCGCAAGACGCGCTGGCGTCCATCCGCAATCGGCGCATTGGCTTTGTGTTTCAGCAGTTTAATTTGCTGCCGCGCACCAGCGCCTTGGAAAATGTTGAGCTGCCCATGGTGTATGCGGGCGTGAAAGCCGCTGAGCGGCGCAAGGCCGCAGAAGCCGCGTTACAGCGGGTGGGGCTGTCCGAGCGGGGTGAGCACACGCCGTCTGAGCTGTCAGGTGGCCAGCAACAGCGGGTGGCCATTGCGCGTGCGCTGGTGAACCAGCCGCAGCTAATCTTGGCCGATGAACCGACAGGCGCTTTGGACTCGCAAACCAGCGAAGACATCATGCATTTGTTGACCGAACTCAACCGCCAGGGCATGACCGTGGTGGTGGTCACCCACGAGAGCGACATTGCCGCCTGGGCGCGGCGCAAGCTTGTCTTCAAAGACGGCTTGATGTTGGAAGACACCGAGCGCCTTGCGATGGCCACATGGCAAGGCGGCAAATCCGCAGGGGTGGTCGTATGAGCTTTATGGCGGCTCTGCGCAGTGCGTGGCGGGCCTTGTCTGCAAATACCTTGCGCAGCATTTTGACCATGCTGGGCATCATTATTGGCGTTGCCGCAGTGATCACCATGATTGCGGTGGGGCAGGGCGCAACCGAGCGGGTGCAGGAGCAAATGAAGGGCTTGGGCTCCAACATTATGTTGGTGCTACCCGGCGGTGTGTCGCAAGCCGGTGTGCGCCTGGGCGCGCAAACTCGCCAGCGTTTGACAGAAGAAGACGCACAGGCCATCGCCTTTGATATTCCCGCGGTGCAGGTGGCCGCGCCCACCTCGCGCACCAGCGGCCAGCTGGTTTACGGCAATACCAACTGGGGCACCAGCATCATTGGCGTGAGCAATGACTACCTGGAGGCGCGCGACTGGCCGTTGACCAGTGGTCGCCTGTTCGATGCAGCCGAGCTGTCTGGCTCGGCCAAGGTCACCTGGATTGGGGCTACGGTGGCGCGCGAACTGTTTGGTGACGAAGATCCGGTGGACAAGATGATCAGGGTGCGCAACATTCCGATGACGGTGGTAGGGGTGTTGGCCCCCAAGGGCCAAAACTCCATGGGGCAAGACCAGGACGACGCCATCATGATGCCGCTATCAACACTGCGCAATCGAATTTGGGGTGGTGACGCTACCAGTCGCCTAAAGCGCGTGGGTTCAATTTCAGTCAAGGTGCGCGATGGCCAGGATATGCGAGAAGTTGAAGACAGCATCAAAGATCTGTTGCGCCAGCGTTTTAAAGTTGTCAGCGGTGGTGAAGACCCCTTTCAAGTGCGCAACCTCACTGAGATACTGCAAGCGCAAGAGGAATCCAGCCGCATCATGACGCTGTTGCTGGCCGCAGTGGCCGGTATCAGTCTCGTCATCGGAGGCATTGGCATCATGAACATCATGCTGGTGAGCGTGACTGAGCGTACCCGTGAGATTGGCCTGCGTATGGCTGTGGGTGCACGTGGGCGCGATGTTTTGAGTCAGTTCTTGATTGAGGCCGTGACCCTGAGTTTGATGGGCGGCGCGATTGGTGTAGCCTTGGGTGCAGTGGCAACTTGGGGAGTAGGTGAATTTGCCGGTTGGAATGTGGCCTTGAGCGCGAGTGCAGTGGTGCTGGCGGTGGGCTTTTCGGGCGTGGTGGGTGTTTTTTTTGGTTACTATCCGGCACGCAGAGCGTCTAAGTTGCTGCCGATTCAAGCGCTTCGCTATGAATAAGTGAGCTGCTTACGCATGTCCCACGGGGGCCGCGGGCTATTTTTACTAGGAGTTTGCTTTGGACATCGTTTTGCTGATTAAGGCTGCCCTGATGGGTGTGGTCGAGGGGCTTACAGAATTTTTGCCTATTTCAAGCACGGGGCATTTGATTTTGGCTGGCGCTTTGTTGGGCTTTGATGATGACAAGGCCAAAGTGTTTGACATTGCCATTCAGACCGGTGCCATCTTTGCCGTCATCCTGGTGTATTGGCAAAAGATTCGCGAAACGTTGGTCGCGCTGCCTACAGAAAAACAGGCGCAGCAGTTCGCGTTGAATGTGTTGATTGCCTTTGTGCCCGCTGTAGTGCTGGGCCTGCTGTTTGGCAAGGCGATCAAGGCCCATTTGTTTACCCCTTGGGTGGTTGCCACCACGTTTATTGTGGGCGGCTTCATTATTTTGTGGGCTGAAAAACGCCAGGCTGCTGGAGGCACTGCGGTACGTGTTCACAGTGTGGATGCCATGACGCCCATGGACGCCCTGAAAGTGGGGCTGGTGCAGTGCCTGGCCATGGTGCCGGGCACTAGCCGCAGCGGTGCCACCATCATTGGTGGCATGCTGATGGGTTTGTCACGCAAGGCCGCGACCGACTTTTCTTTCTACCTGGCCATTCCCACGTTGATTGGTGCGGGCGGCTACAGTCTGTACAAAGAACGCGCTTTGCTCAGCCTGGCAGACGTACCGTTGTTTGGCGTGGGGCTGGTGTTCTCGTTTGTGAGCGCCTGGCTGTGCATTCGCTGGCTGCTGCGCTACATCGCAACGCACAGCTTTGTAGGTTTTGCGTATTACCGCATTGCCTTTGGTGTGGTGGTGCTGCTTACGGCGTGGACCAAAGCGGTGCAGTGGGCGGCATAAAGCCAGCAAAGCACAGCTCAGCCTGGTCTGCGGGCACGGGCTTGCTAAACAGGTAGCCTTGAAATTCTTCGCATCCCAAGGTGCGTAGAAAATTCAGTTGCTCCATGGTTTCAACCCCCTCGGCAATCACCGACATGCCAAAGCTGTGGGCCATGGCCACAATGGCACGCGTGATGGCAGCGTCCCCCACATCTTGGGTGATGTTGCGCACGAAGGTTTGGTCTATTTTTAAGCAGTCAAGAGGGTAGCGCTTTAGATAGGCCAAGCTAGAGTAGCCAGTACCAAAGTCATCCATGGCCAGTTTGACCCCCAGCGCTTTGCAGGCATGCAGCGTGCTAAGCGTAGACGCCACACTTTCCAGTGCCAGGCTCTCGGTTACCTCTAGTTCTAATACGCCTGTAGGCAGACCAGTTTCCATCAAAACGGAGCGCACCAATTCGGGCAAGTTGCCGGCCACGAATTGACGCACCGACAAATTCACTGCCATTCTGAAAGGGCTGAATCCCTTAGCCAGCCACAGGGCGGCTTGCGAAGCCGCGGTGCGCATGACCCACTCGCCAATGCGCACAATCACGCCGCTTTCTTCGGCAATCGGGATGAACTCGGAAGGTGACACCCAGCCCAGCTTGGGATGATTCCAGCGGATCAAGGCTTCAAACCCGACCAAATTTCCATCTTCCACACCGACTTGCGGCTGGTAGTACACCTGCAGTTCACCCAGCTCCAGCGCGCTGTGCAGGGCGTTGTGAATCTGCAAACGCCGCACGACTTGCTGGCTCATGGCGACATCAAACAGGCAATGGCTGCCCGGCCCATTGGATTTGGAGTGGTGCAAAGCCGACTCCGCATTGAGAAGGAGGGCGTGCGCGGTTTCGGCCTGCATGGGGTGCAAACTTGCTCCGGCACAGGCCGTCAGAAACAGGGTGTGCCCTTCCACCAAATAGGGTTTCGACAAAATCGTGAGCAAATCGGACGAGACACTTTCCATGCCCAGCATCGTGACGCTATGGCCCAGGCGAACTGCAAATAAATCGCTGCCAAGCCTTGAAACACCGTCATTGCCCACGCTAAACGGATGGTTGTGCATGTGTTCGCTAAGGCGGCGCGCGACTTCGCACAAAACCTTGTCTCCCACGGCAGCCCCCAGCGAGTCATTGACCTTGGAAAACCCATCTAGGCCAAGACAAATCACCCCGGTGCTGCGCTCTGCGGCGCTGGATAACACTACAGCATCCGTCAGCCGCTGTCCAAACAATTCGCGTCCCGGCAGTGCCGTGAGTGCGTCATGCAGCCTGGCCTCGCGTGCCCGATTTTGCAAGTCTATGGCGCCTTGCTCCAGGCTGGCACTGCGTTCAAGGCGCGCACGAATTGCTTCCAGCAGTTCGTCGCGGCGGTAGGGTTTGGTGAGGTAGTCGTCCGCGCCCAAGTTCATGGCCGTGCGTACGTCGTTACGGTCAGCTTTGGCCGTCAGCATGATGATGGGAATCATGGCCGTGGCACTGTTTTGGCGCAGCGACTTGATCAGTCCATAGCCGTCCAGCACTGGCATCATCACGTCGGTTAGCACCAAGTCGGGGGGCGATTGGCAGGCACGCTCGAAGGCGTCAAGGCCGTCACCGGCCACACTGACGGTATAGCCTTCCATCTCCAGCATCCATTGCAAGTTTTCGCGCAAGGAGGGTTCGTCTTCGGCTATGAGAATGTTCACATTGCGCCTTCGGCCATTGACTTTGATGTTGGCAGCATAACGGTAAAGCAACTCCCTTGGCCCACAGCCGAATCCACTGCGATAGTGCCTTTGTGGCAAAGCACAGCCTCCTTCACTATAGACAGCCCAAGGCCTGTACCAGCAATGGCGCCCACATTGCTAGCGCGGTGAAAGCCTTGGTACAAACGCCCCTGGTCGGCCAGCGGTATGCCGATGCCTTCATCGCGAACTGTAATGGCTATTTGACCTGGTTGCTCAGTGACTGAGAGCCACACATTGCCGCCCTGCACTGAATATTTGACAGCGTTTGACAGCAAGTTGCCGACGATATTGCGCATAAGCGCTTCGTCCAGTTCGTAAAGTTGCTCTGTCGGCGGCAGGGCAAGGGTGAGCAGTACCTGGGCAAACTGCGTGCTCATTGCATTGCGCAATTCATCGACCAGGCTCAGACAAAACTGAGTGAGCGAAATCATCTTCGGGCGAAACTGTAGTTGCCCCGCATCGGTGCGGCCGATCTGAAGCACGTTTTCCAGCATATGGGTCATGCGGTCCACGGCATCGTCAATTTTTTTCAAGGTTTGGTGCTTTTTGTCCAAAGTCAAGCGGTCTTCGTAGTGCATAAGCAGCTCTACCGATCCATGGATGGTGGCTAGCGGCGTACGAAATTCGTGCGATGCCATGGCGATGAATCGCGTTTTTAAGTCGTTGAGCTCGGTTTGCTTTTGCAATGCGATGCGCTGATTGCGCTCTGCTTGGTGCCTGGCGGTCGCGTCGGAAATAAAAAGCAGGGTTGCATCGCGCTGGTTCCATTGGATCAAAACAGCCGATAGCTCCAAGGTGCGGATCTCGCCGTTGGCCGTAAACACCCGAAAACCATAGTTGGTCTCAACGGTTTCGCCGCGCAAACGCTTTTGGTGACGCCTCACCATGCTGGGCACGTCATCGGGATGCACGCACTGGGTGAACGGGTGGTTGAGCAAATAAGTATTGGTTCGTCCAACGATACTTTCAGTCGCGGGATTGACAAACACCATCATGCCGTCCTGCACCACTACAACCCCAACCCCCACGTTTTCAACCACTGATCGGTAGCGCACCTCCGACCTGCGTGCTTCTTCAATGGCTTGGTAGCGCTCCACCGCGGAGCTAATGTGGTGCCCCACGAATTCCAGCACATTGGCATCAGCCTCGAAGTACTTTATCTCTGGCTCGTAGGCCTGAACTGCCAGCACGCCGCTGATGCGCCCGCCAATTTGTAGGGGCACCCCTAGCCAACTGGTGAACGATAGGTCGCCAGTGGCCTCTGTGATTTCGCCGCTACGTTGCAGCACAGCAAACCGTTGTGCATCAATAAGTTGAGGCTTTGCGGTGCGCAACACGTACTCAGTCAGCCCGCGGCGGTGTGGTACATCGGTACGCTGCATGGTGGTGCCATCGCGCTCGTCTTCATAGTAGGGAAAGTCGACCGTGCTTTGTTGGTGGTTGCACAGGCACACATAAAGATTTTTTGCATACAACAACTCGCCCAGCAGTCCATGCACCGCCTTTAAAAACTCATACAACGGCAAACCCGCAGTGGCGCGTTCAGCAATGCGAAAAAAAATACCTTGCAGTCGTTCAAAGTCGACTGGTTCTTTGGCACCACTAGGGGGTGTTGCAGAGGTATTCATTGGGGTCAATCACGGGGTCATATTGCGCAGCGATGCTTCAATGGCAGCGGCAGTAGCCAACGGCTTTTCCATAGGAAACAGGTGGCTGCCATTGAGCATCATGATGCGGCTGCGGCACACTTTTTCTGTCATGGTCATGCCCACTTGTTGCATCTCTGCCGAGTCGCTGCCACCAATAAAACTCACCGGGCATTTCAGCGGGTGGCGCGACAGTAGGCGGTCCAGGTTGTCGGGCAGGGTGTTGTAGAAGCGGGTTTCTATGTCGCGGTCAAACGCAAGCACGCGCTTGTCGTCCACCTCCAGCGTGCCGTGGGTGACGTAGTCCATCAGCACCTGGGGTTCCCAGTGGGCAAAGGCTTTTTTGTGTTCAAAGTGCGCATACGCGGCCTCAATGCTGGGCCAGCTGTTGCGCCTGCGCCGACTCACCGCACCCGGCGACACCGAGCCCACCAACTGCGTGGTCTTAATCACACCCAGTGCCTTGGAGCGCCAGCCACCCAGCAACGGCGAATCGATTAACAGCACGCCCTTCGCGAGGTCAGGCCGCCTAGCCGCCGCCATCAGGCTTAAAAATCCACCCAGCGAATGCCCCACCAGCCACGCTGGCTCGCCTGCTTTTTGCACCAATGGCTCTGCAAAATCAATCAGCTGCTGCACCACATGGGGCCAGTTGTCGCTGATGGGGTACTGCGTGTCGTGGCCGTATTTCTCCACCGCCTTGACGGTGTAGCCCCGCGCACGCAGGCTCTTGAACAGAACCTTGTAGGTGCTGGCCGGAAAACTATTGGCGTGCGAGAAGACGATCAAATCAGCTTCTCGTCGGGCGTGGTGATTTTGCGCAAGGGCAGGCTGCGTGCAGAGGGCACCATCAGCGGTACGGTGGTGGTACCGCCATCCCATGCGGGGTCTTCAATGCTGTCAAATACCTCGCGCAGTTTCTTGCCCCAATTGTTGTGCATCATTTGAAAGTAGGGGTTGTTCTCGTCAATGCACACCACTTTGTCAGTGCGAAATGCATTGGCTTCGTACACCACCATGTCCAGCGGCAAACCCACCGAGAGATTGGATTTAAGGGTGGAGTCCATCGACACCAAGGCGCATTTGGCGGCCTCATCCAGTGGCGTGGTGGGGGTAATTACGCGGTCTAGCACGGGCTTGCCGTATTTGGATTCGCCCACCTGAAAGTAAGGCGTCTCTGGCGTGGCTTCAATAAAGTTGCCGGCTGAGTACACCTGAAACAGGCGCATGCCTTCGCCCTGAATTTGCCCGCCAAAAATCAGCGACACATTGAAATCAACACCTGCGCTTTTGAGGGCTGCACCATCGCGCTCTTGCACCCGGCGAATAGCCGAGCCCAATACCCGCGCGGCATCAAACATGCTCTTGGCATTCCAGATGGTGATTCCTTCGTCGCCATCCTTGTCTTTGAGTCTTTCGATCTGAAGGATTTCCCGAATCGACTGCGAAATGCTCAAGTTGCCCGCAGACAAGAGCACCATGAAGCGGTCGTTTGGCTTCTCATAAACGATCATTTTGCGGAAAGTGCTGATCTGGTCCAGACCGGCATTGGTGCGGGAGTCCGAGAGAAATACCAGACCGGCATTGAGTTTGATGGCGACGCAATAGGTCATGTGTTTGGATTTGCGGGAAAACCTAGAGTGTAGCGGTGGGGGGTGTCGTCTGTGGC
>JBEGPS010000138.1:0-5590 GCA_041181325.1 Pseudomonadota bacterium | reverse complement strand
AGCGATTCGCGCTGCTCTTCGGCATCGGCGCTGTCCACGTTCTGGCCGCCGCGCACGGCATCGATCGCGGTTTCCATCGACTTGCGTGTCAAACCGTTCTCTTTGGCGATTTTGCCAATATCAGACTTGCTGTCAGCCACCGCCAGCAGGAAAAGTTCGCCGGCAACGAACTGGTCGCCGCGCTTGATGGATTCCTTCTCGGCGGCTTGCAGCAGCGTGACCATGTCGCGCCCCACTTGCACCTGCTCTTGGCCGTGCACTTCAGGCAGTTTTTTCATGGCCGCCTCAGCAGCCGCCGTGAGTCCCGAAATATTGACACCTGCCCGCTGCAACAGCGACTTGGGGCCATCGTCTTGGCGCAGCATGGCAAGCAGCACATGGGCGGGTTCGATGTAGGCGTGGTCTGCGCCCAGCGCCAGCGTCTGTGCGTCGCCCAACGCTTCTTGAAATTTGGTGGTGAGTTTTTCGATACGCATAACTTCCCTTTGTGAGATCTTTGCAATGCATACAGCTTGAGGGTAAAGGCAGGGGTTTTCAAGCCCCGGGCGCACTCAAGGTCGCATTAATGCGGCGACCGCATGATGTAGATCAAACGCAGGGAAGTTTGCCAGCGGCACGCTGCAAAATCAGCAGCGCCTCCTCATGCGACACCGTGCCGGTGCCCACCCAAGCCACAAACTGATCTGGCCGCACCAACATCAGCTGCGCTGCATACCGCTGGCGCTCATCTTGGGCAGTGTCCTCAACTACCGTAAGCGGCAGGCCCAGCTCGGCCGCCGCAGCTGCAAACGCGCCGACTGCTTGCGTGTCCGCACCAAAAGCCAGCAGCGCATAGCCCATGCCCAATGCCTCAAACACATTGCGGCCATCCGACAGCTGGGCGGGTGCCAGGTGGTGGCCCGCGCGGGCCTCAAACGTGTGGCGCCCCACGGCGCTACTGCCCTTGGGGTCGTAGTTCGGCTCAAACGCATGCACCTCTCCGGCAGCCCCTTCAGAGCGCGCTTTCCATGCAGCCTCGAAAGCAGCCTTGTCTACCTGCGGGTCGTGGCTGTGCAAAAAAGCGCTGTCCGTCTCGATAGACCGGGCAATGAAGTCACTGGCCGTGGACGCAAACACCGGGCGGCGTTCTGCGTCATACGAATCCAGCAGCGCGCTGCCGCCCCAGCCTTGCAGCGTGGCGGCCAGCTTCCAGCCCAGGTTACGCGCGTCTTCAAAGCCGGTGTTGACGCCGTAGCCACCATAAGGCGGATGGCTGTGTGCCGCGTCACCTGCAATAAAAATGCGGCCCTTGCGGTAGCTGTCGGCAATAGCGAAGCGCAAATCCCAGAAACCAATGTGCTCGAACTCCACGTCAAACTCAGCCCCCACCGATTCATGCAGGTATTTTTGAAAGTCGAAGTTGTCGCGTGTGGTGCCGGGTGGCACCGGCGCATGAAAGAACCAGGTGTTGCCCAGGTCCACCCGGCCAAAAAATTTCCAGTAGCCGTTCAGCTCGGGTTGCAGCACGTTGTAGTACGACTTGCCCGGGTAGCACTGCAGCAATTCGTGCAATTGCTTTGATCGAAACACTAGCAACACCATCATGCGGTCATGGTCCGACAAGGTTTGGGTAATGCCCGATTGCGTGCGCACTACCGAGCGACTGCTGTCACAGCCCACCACGTAGTCCGCGTGCAACGTGCGGCGCGCGGTGCCATCGGCTTCGCTGACTACTACGCGCACCCCTGCTCCTTCATCCTGCACCTCGACTGCCTGCCAGCCGTACAGCACCTGCACCGATGGCAGCGCACGCACACGCTCGCGCAGCACCGCCTCGGTGGCGTACTGGGGCAATCGCTCATTGGCGGTGTAGTAGTAGGGGCGCACCAGGTCGCGCTGCAGCCAGTCGTAGTGGTACGGGCCCAAGAGCGTGCCGTAGGCGGTGAGCCCGCCAATGCCGTACTCCGGCGGGATAGTGCGCGCAGCGCGTAATTCCTTCTCAGCACCCCAGAAGTGAAAGTGCTCCATGGTTCGCTGGGTCAGGTTCTGGCCCTTGGGAATGCGCTGGGGCACCGGGTGGCGTTCCACCACTGTGCAGCGAATACCGCGCTGCCCCAGCTCAATGGCCAGCCCCATGCCCACGGGACCACCGCCAACGATCAGAACCTGTGTCGATTGGGTGTCAGACATCGCTACTCCGCAGTGATGCCGTTGCGCTTGATCACCTCGCCCCACCGCGGGTAGTCTTTGTTCACCACCGCTGTCAACTCGTCGGTGGTGCTGGTTGCAGCGTCCATACCGGCGCGGCCAAACAGTTCGCGAATGTCTTGCTGCTTCAAGATCGCGGTGATCTCGGTGTTCAAGCGGTTCACCACAGGCGATGGTGTTTTGGTAGGCACAAAAAAGGCGTACCACAGGTCCACGTCCACGCCTTTCACACCCAGCTCGTCAAACGTGGCCACGTTGGGCGCAACGGGGTGGCGCTTGGGGCTGCCCACGGCAATGGCGTTGAGCTTTCCGCTGTTGACAAAACCCTGCGCAATGTGCACCGGCAAAAAGCCCACATTAATTTCCCCGGCCAGCAAATCCTGGATATAGCCCGCCGTGCCACGGTAAGGCACGTGCAACATAAACAGCCCGGTCTTGGTTTTGAACAACTCCATGGCCATGTGGTGCGGCGTGCCTACGCCGGGCGAGCCAAAGCTGATGGAGCCGGGGGCGGCTTTGGCTTTGGCAATCACTTCGGGCAGAGTCTTCAAACCCGTCTTGGGGTTGGACACCAGCATCAGCGTGCCCCAGGCGGCCATGGTGACGGGCGAGAAGTCTTTCACCGGGTTAAACGGCACGTTTTTGTAGAGCTGCGACGCCATCAGCATGGTGTTGGCCCCCATCAGCACCGTGTAACCATCCGCCGCAGACTTAGCCACCGTGTCGGCACCAATATTGCCACTGGCACCCGCCTGGTTTTGCACAATGACTGGCTGGCCCAAGCGCTCGGCCAACTTGGGCGACACGGCGCGGGCAATCGTGTCCATACCCGTGCCTGCGGTGAACGGCACGATGATTTTGATGGGCTGCGCGGGCCAGGTTTGGGCTGCGGTGCTCAAAGCAAGGGCCGCTACGACTGCGCCGAACGCTAATTTGGTGGTCATCTTGAGTGCCATTTTTCCGGGGGTAAATGTCATGGTGTGTCTCCTGGTTTTTGGTGTGAACACTGCGTATTCAGACGCTTGCAATGCCAAACACCTTTTCGGCATTGGTCTGGAAAAACTTTTTCTTCTCTTCAGCGCTCATCTGCATGTTATCCATCATGGTGACCTCTTCCGGGGCGTATTGGTAGGGGTAATCCATGGCGTACAACACGCGGTCTACACCCACCACACTCTGGGTGAACTTAATGGCGGGCTCCCACGCTACGCCGCTGTTGGTAATGTAGAAGTTCTCCCGCAAATACTCGCTGGGCTTGCGCTGGATGGGCTTGACGCTGGGGTAGCGGTTGGACGCCACCGTGGCGCGGTGCATGTAGTCCAGCCGGTACGCCCAAAATGGCAATGCCTCACCCATGTGGCCAATGATCATTTGCAGCTTGGGGAAACGGTCAAACACGCCCGCCGTCATGATGCGCAGCGCGTGCATACCGGTCTCTACGCCAAAGCCGTAAATGGCACCGTCCAGTCCGCATTCTTGGAACGATTCAATCATGTTGCGCGGCATGGAGTTGGGGTGCAAATAAATAGGCACGCCATGCGCCTCAGCGGCGGCAAATATGTCCCAAAACTTGGGGTCCGACAAATATTCACCCTGGGTGTGCGAATTGATGATCACCGACTTCATGCCCAGCTGCGTCACACCGCGCTCGATCTCTTTGGCGGCGGCTGTGGGGTCTTGCGGTGCAATGGCAATCATGCCGGTAAAGCGCGTCGGGTGGCGACGCACGGCCTCGGCCAATTGGTCGTTGGCCAGGCGCGCGATTGAAACTGCGGTGCCCTTGTCCATGACCTGCACGCCAGGGGCGGTAATGGCGATCACTTGGCGGTCAATGCCTGCCTCGTCCATGTGCTGCAGGCGCACTTGGTCCAGGTCTTGCAGGCAACGCATGATGTGCTGGGCCCGTTCGCTTTGGCTGGTCATGTAAAAGCCCATCAGGCCCTTGAAGCCGGGGTCTACGTCGCTTTTGTCCAGCAGCTTGCGGTACTCATTCAGCATCTCGGCGGGGGCAAACGCTTCTTCGGTGGCAATGCGTTGGTACGCGGCAGTTTTCATGGTGTCTCCTGTTATGGGTCTATCGTAATTAATGGCGAATTGAATAACAATGCCCCATATTGCGTTATGACCTATTGCATATCGCGTTAAATTATGGACACACTTGCCAACCTCAAAGCTTTTTTGGCCACCGCCGACTCGGGCAGCTTCTCGGAGGCCGCGCGCCAAAGCGATGTGGTTCCGTCAGTTGTGGCCAAGCGCATAGACCAGCTGGAGTGGCGCATCCGCGCGCCTCTGTTTACCCGCAGCACCCGCAAGCTCACCCTGACCGATGTGGGTGAGCGCTATTTGCCCACAGTGCGCAAACTGGTGGCGCAAATGGACGACATGCTGGCCGGTATGGCTCAGGCCAGTGGTGACCTAGAGGGCCATATCCGCATCAAAATCCCGACCACTTTGGGCACGCTGTACATCAGCGATTTGCTCAACCAGTTTTTGATCGAACAGCCCCGCATCAGCATGGACGTGGTGTTGGCCGACCGCTCGGTGAACCCGGTGGAAGAAGGGTTTGATCTGGCCATTGGCGCGCTGCCCGAGTCCTATGGCCAAGTGAAAGACCACGCGCTGGGCCCCATACGCCGCAGGCTGTGCGCCGCACCCGACTACCTGGCGCGCAAAGGCGTGCCGCAACACGCCGCCGACCTGATTGACCACGACTGCCTGGTGTTCACCACCTCGGGTTCGCGCTGGGAGTTTCAGAGCCCGCAAGGCCAGGTGGGTGTGGATGTGCGGCCCAAGCTCAAAACCAACGATGGCGTGGCGTTGTGCAAGGCCGCCGTTTCTGGCTTGGGTATTGCCGTACTGGCGGATTACCTGGCGGCACCCGCTATTGCAGCGGGTTCATTGGTGGAGATTTGCCCTGAATTGAAGCTGCCCGACATCTGGCTCAAAGCGCTGGTGCCTAGCAGCCGCTACGACCTGCCGCGCGTTCAAATGCTGCTGCTGTGGCTTGGGCAGCGCTTGCGACTCGCTGACTGACCGACTGACAGAGTTGCAATGGTTTTGAACCTCAAATGACTGATATTTGAAGGACAGGTTCAGGCACTTGGCTGTAGCTAATTTCGGTTTGCCTGATCCAGAGCGGTCAGAGGAAGCGTGGGGTCGACTGGCAGCTTTGTAGTGAGCATTTCGTCAATGGGAGCACCCGCGTTGGGCTGGAAGCGGTCAGATGAATTGCTCTACACCGGTCACTCAATTTTCGCTTTGCCTTAGAAATGACTGGTGCAATGCTGATTTAATACGCAGCGTCAAATTACTGAAGGGAGAGAGATCCTCCAAAAGGTTAGATCGGATAGAGAGTGCCAGGTACACATTTCGGCGGGCGTTCCAGTCCATATTGGGAATGGCA
>JBEGPS010000137.1:0-4132 GCA_041181325.1 Pseudomonadota bacterium | reverse complement strand
TTTCCATCACCGGCGGCTCGCTTATGGGGCTCATGGCCTTGTTGGGCATTCACTCTGCTTGGGCCATTGCCATACCCCAAGCCATTTTTAATCTGGGCCACGGCATTCACCAGCCCTGCGGGCAAAGCGGGGCGGTGGGTCCGTTTCCGCAAAGCGCGGGCACAGCCTCGGCCCTGAATGGATTTTTTATGATGGTCACCGCCTTTGTCGCAGGCCAATGGCTGGGCGTTCATATGGACGGCACCGCCATGCCACTGGCCCTGGGCATGTGGTTTTGGGGCATTTTGCTGGCCCTGGTCGCATGGACGCTGGTGCAGCGTTTTGGCAAGGCCCACTGAGGTGCAAATATGAACAAGCCGCTGCCTTTTCATGTGTGCATAGCTGGCCCTACAGCTTCGGGCAAAACAGCAGCGGCACTGGCCATTGCGCAAGTGCACGCGGTGGAAATCATCAGCGTGGACTCGGCCCTGGTGTACCGTGGCATGGACATCGGCACGGCCAAGCCCAGTGCGACTGAACTGGCCGCTGTGCCCCACCACCTGATTGACATTCGCGACCCGCTGCAGGCCTACAGCGCCGCCGAATTTGTGCGCGACGCGCAAGCGTTGATTTACGACATCCATGCGCGCGGCAAGTTGCCGCTGCTGGTGGGTGGCACCATGCTGTATTTCAAAGCCCTGTTCGATGGGCTGGACGACATGCCCGCCGCCAGCCCCGACATTCGCGCCGCGCTGGAGGCCGAGGCCGCCACCAAAGGCTGGCCCGCCATGCATGCCGAACTGGCGTTGATAGACCCCATTACCGCAGCGCGCCTGGCCCCGGCAGATAGCCAACGCATCAATCGCGCGCTGGAGGTGTACCGGGTGTCCGGTTTGCCGCTGTCGCACTTTCATGCCGCCCGGAATGCTATCAAAAAAGAAGCTGCTCACGCATACTCCACGGGCGCTGCAGCCCTTATTTCTTTAGAACCTGCTGATAGAGGCTGGTTGCATGCACGTATTGCACAGCGCTTTGATGCCATGCTGGCAGCAGGCTTTTTGGACGAAATGACAACGCTGCGCGCGCGTGGCGACCTGCATGCCGACTTACCCTCTATGCGCTGCGTGGGCTACCGCCAAGCATGGGAGGCGATGGATGCCAAAGCTGCATCGCCAACCGCTGGCCTCAATAGGGCCGAGCTGCGTGACAAAGGCATATTTGCCACGCGCCAGTTGGCCAAGCGGCAAATTACGTGGCTGCGCAGCATGCCGCAGCGCCATATCGTGGCCTGCGACGCGCCAGACGCTTTGCAACAGGTGTTGCAGCACGTGCAAGCGGTTGTAAAACACAACAAAAGCAAGGCTGGCGCATGACATTGCAATTACGCCAACTCTCCAAACACTATGGCAATACGCCGGTGTTTGCCAATGTGTCGCTGGACGTGGCACCCGGCGAGTTTGTGGCCATCGTGGGCGAATCGGGTGTGGGCAAATCCACCCTGCTCAATTGCATGGCGGGGCTGGACACTTGGGACAGCGGCAGCGTGCACTTGGGTGGTACAGACCTGGGCACCTTGACCAATGACCAATGCGCGCTGCTACGCCGCAAACAGGTGGGGTTTGTGTTTCAGGCTTTCCATGTGCTGCCGCATCTGGATGTGGCGCAAAACGTGGCCTTGCCTTTGCTGCTGCTGGGCACACCTGATGCGGATCGTGTCAGCGCCATGCTTGAGGCGGTTGGCCTGGGCGGTCTGGGCGCGCGGCTACCGCAGCAGCTCAGTGGCGGGCAGCTGCAGCGCGTGGCCATTGCCCGTGCTCTGGTGCACCGCCCCACCCTCATCCTGGCCGATGAGCCCACCGGCAACCTGGACCCCACCACCGCAGCCCTTGTCATGGACGCGCTGGTGGCCCAAACCCGCGAACACGGCACATCGCTGGTGCTGGTAACCCATTCCGCAGCGGCCACCACGCAGGCCCACCGGGTGTTGCATTTGCGCTCGGATGGAATAGGAGCCCTAACTGCTTAAGTGCTGTTTGGGTGCGGCAGGACCAACACCACAGCCGGTCTAGGCGCATACAATCCCCTCGCGAGCGCAAGCTCGCATTCGCTAGGGGTGTTGTGGTGTGCTGACAAGCGCGCCGCGACTGAGAAAGTCCCTTTGAACCTGATTGAGGTAATCCTCGCGCAGGGAAGCTTGTTGTAGCGCCGCCTTGCTGGCGCTGTGCACCGCCGACCTGCCATTCACTTACGGAAATAGTTAATGGCCACTCATACCAATCTCTCTTCGCCGCAAATCGGTGGTAACACCGCACTTGCCCCCCTGCCCTTGGACCAACGGTCATTTGGATTTCGCGACCACACATCTTTGTGGCTCAGCCTTGGCGTGGGCCTGCTGGTCATGCAAATTGGCGCCTACTTGGTGCCAGCTTTGGGGCTGCGTGACGCACTAGTCGTCATCGTGCTCGGCTCCATACTGGGTGCAGGTTTGCTGGCTTGGACCGCAAAGGTAGGCTGCGACAGCGGCTTGTCTAGCGCCGGTCTGATGCACGCTACCTACGGCAGCACCTTTGCCCAATTGCCGGTTCTGCTCAACATCGTGCAGCTGGTGGGCTGGACCAGCTTTGAGCTGGTAGTGATGCGCGACGGCACCATGGCCATCGCGCGCCAAGGTGGTGGTTTTGCTGCCGACTACTGGCCGCTGCTGGCTACGCTGCTGTGGGGTGGCGTGGTGCTGGCGCTGATGGCGGGCTCTATGGTCACTCTGGTGCGCAAATTTATTGGTCGCTATGGTTTGCCGCTGGTGCTGGCATCGCTGGTGTGGCTGAGCTGGCAGTTTCTGCTGAAAGCGCAAGCGCAAGGTTTTGCCGAGCTGTGGAACAAAGCCGGTGACGGCAGTATGGGCACGTTGAGCGCACTGGACCTGGTAATTGCCATGCCCGTGTCGTGGTTGCCCCTGGTGGCTGACTTTGCCCGCCACGGGCGCGATGGCAAAGGCGCGTTGCGCGGCACTTGGCTGGGCTATGCCATTGCCAACATCTGGTGCTATGCGCTGGGCGTGCTGGTGGCAGTGACCACACCGAGCGCCGATCTGGTGGCAGCACTCCTGGTAGCCCAAGGTGGGTTGGTAGCGCTGGGGCTGATTTTGATTGACGAGGTGGACAACGCGTATGGAGACGTGTACTCGGGCGCAGTGGCCAGCCACAGCATGCTGCCCAAGCTCACCGTGCACCAATGGGGCATGGCGATGGCCGTGGTGTGCACTGCGCTAGCCACCGTGCTGCCCATGCACAGCCTGGAGCCATTTTTGCTCATACTGAGCTCGGTATTTGTGCCGTTGTATGGAGTGATTTTGGGGCGCTTGGGCCATGCTTCTAATGTGGCCGACCTGATAGGCGCGCGCAAGGTGCAATGGACTGCTGTGGGCCTGTGGATTGCAGGCATTGCCTGCTACCACCTGTGTGCGCAGTTTGCCCCGGCCTGGGGCTCGGCTTTGCCGTCGTTGGCACTGACCTTTGTGCTGGCACGCTTGACTGCGCGCAGCTAAGCAAGCACAGCCGCCTACGGCCTCAAAGGGTGGCGGCCAGCGCAGCGAGTTGGTCTGTGGCAATGCCCCAACCCACGTAAAAGCCCATTTTTTCATGGGCTGCGCAGTCCTCTGCAGTCCAGTGTTTGGCACGGGCGGTATATAGGGTTTTGCCGCCACCCAAATCTTCAAACGTGAGATCGCCCACGAAGAAGGGCTTGTTAGATGGCTGCCAAGCGGAGGTGAACGCATCGGTGAACACGATGCGTTCGTTGGGCACCACTTCGAGGTACAAACCCATGTTAGGCACCTCGGTGCCGTCAGGGCCCCGCATTACGATATTGCTGGAGCCTCCCGAGCGCACCTCCATGGTGGCCCGTATTGTCTTCCACGGCGGAGGCGTAAACCACTGCACAATCAGTGCGGGATCGGTCCAGCAGCGAAAGAGCTTTTCGCGTGGCACGTTGATAACGCGAGTGATAGCGAGTTCACGATCGCTGCCCGTCATGGTGGAACTACCTGTGGACATTCTGCAACTCCTTGTCGTTGTTAACTAAGTTGCTGGCTAAAGCAAAGGCTGCAACTGCATCGCCACCGGTGCAACGCCGTGATTTAACGGTCCGCCTCCAT
>JBEGPS010000136.1:0-7460 GCA_041181325.1 Pseudomonadota bacterium | reverse complement strand
CGCCATTGTCAGCCTGCATTTGCTGGGTGGATACGCGCTGCTGGCGTTGTTGGCGTGGCAAGCAGCACAGGCTTCACTGCGGGGGGCAGGCCGCTCGCCCGCAGTGGTGCCTGGTGCACTGCGCAGCGCGGTAGGGGCGGCCCTGGCCATGCTGCTGGTGCAAGCCGCTTCAGGCGCGTGGGTCAGCACCAATTACGCGGTGCTGGCCTGCACCGAATTTCCCCAGTGCCAAGGCGGCTGGTGGCCGACTATGGACTTTGCACAAGGTTTTGAGCTGTGGCGGCCGCTGGGTCTGGGCAGCCAGGGCGACCCCATCAGTTTTCAGGCACTCACTGCGATTCACTTCACCCACCGCCTGCTGGCCGGACTGACCTTGCTGGTGCTGAGCGCGGTGGCTGCTTGCCTGTGGCGCATTGCGCCACTGCACCGCGCAACCCGCTTGCTGGCCGCTTTGTTGGCTTTGCAAGTGATCACCGGCGTGAGCAACGTGGTGCTGGGCTGGCCGCTGCTGGCCGCCGTGCTGCACACCGGCGGCGCAGGTGCCATGCTGGCCGTGTTGGTGTGGATGCTGGCAATAACCCAAACCACCACAGTGGCTGCATTTGCGCCCGACTATTCCCGGAGATTGACCCCATGACCGCCAACGCCTCTCTGGCCGCACCCGCGTCGGTGCTGCGCCAGTTTTACGCATTGACCAAGCCGCGTGTGATTCAGCTGATTGTGTTTTGCGCACTGATTGGCATGGTGCTGGCCGTGCCCGGCTTACCTACCTGGCCGCAAGTGGGGTTGGCGGCGGTTGCCTGCCTGGGTGTATTTTTGGTGGCCGGTGCTGCGGCAGCGTTCAACTGCATTGTGGAAAAAGGCATTGATGCCAAGATGAAGCGCACCGCTTGGCGCCCCACCGCACGCGGACAGCTCAGTGACACGCAAACCCTGATTTTTTCTGCGCTGTTGTGCGCTGCAGGCTCGGCCATTTTGTACTTTTGGGTCAATCCGCTCACCATGTGGCTTACCTTTGCCACTTTTGTGGGTTATGCCGTGGTGTACACGGTGATTCTCAAGCCGCTCACCCCGCAAAACATCGTGATTGGTGGCGCGTCAGGAGCCATGCCGCCGGTGCTGGGCTGGGCCGCGATGACCGGCGATGTGGGGCCCGAGGCCGCCATTTTGTTTTTGATTATTTTCTTGTGGACGCCCCCCCACTTTTGGGCGCTGGCGCTGTACCGGGTGGAGGACTACCGCAAGTCGGGCCTGCCCATGCTGCCGGTCACCCATGGCAGCGAATTCACCCGCCTGCAGATATTGCTCTACACCTTTGTGCTGTTTGCAGCGTGTCTGTTGCCGTTTGTGTACGGCATGAGTTCGTGGCTGTACCTGGCCACGGCGGTGGTTCTGAGCATGGGGTTTTGTGGGTACGCCTGGCGGCTGATGCGCAGCTATTCCGACGAATTGGCCCGCGCCACGTTTCGCTTTTCTTTGATCCACCTCAGCGTGCTATTTGCGGCGCTGCTGCTCGACCACTATTTGCTATAAGGCTGCCATGAACAAACGCAATGCTATAAAAAACATAGCTGCTTACGCACTATTGGCAGGGGCTTCAGGCCTATTGGGTGCATGCTCTGAGAGCAAGCCGCAGTTTGCGTCGATTGATGTCACGGGCGCCAACTACGCCAAGAACTTTGAGCTGACCGACCACAACGGCCAGGTGCGCCACCTGACGGATTTTGCCGGCAAGATTGTGGTGATGTTCTTTGGCTACACCCAGTGCCCTGACGTGTGCCCCACCTCCATGGCCGAGCTGGCCGAGGTGAAAAAAGCGTTGGGCCCAGACGGTGACAAATTGCAGGGCCTGTTTGTGACCGTAGACCCCGAGCGCGATAAGCCCGAGATGCTCAAGGCCTATATGGCAAACTTCGACCCCACCTTCCTGGCGCTGACCACCACGCCCGAGAAGCTGGCCGAACTGGCCAAAGACTACAAGGTGTATTACAAAAAAGTGGATGGTAAAACGCCCACAAGCTACACCATGGACCACTCCGCAGGCAGCTACGTGTACGACACCAAAGGCCAGCTGCGCCTGTTTACCCGCTATGGCAGCGGCCCAGCGGCGCTGGTAGCTGACATCAAGCTGCTCTTGAAATAGGCCGGGTCGTTATTCGACCTTGATGCCCTGGCTGGCAATGATGCCGCCCAACAACGCCGTGTCCGACTTCACCCGGTTAGCCAAGCCCTCGGCGGCGGTGCCCGCTACCGTCCAGCCCTGCTGAAACAGCTTTTGCCGCATCTCCGGCGTGCGGGCAATCTCGCTGAACAGCGTGCTCAGCTTGGCTGCGGCCGCTTTGGGCAGGCTGTTGGGGGCGGCCACACCGTTCCATATTTCCAGGTTGAAATCTTTCACCCCGGCTTCTGACAGGCTGGCCAGCTCGGGCACCAGCGAACTGCGCACGCTGCTGGTAATGCCAATGGCCTTGAGCTTGCCTGCCTTGATTTGCACATTGGCCAAGGCCGGGGGCAATAACGACAACTGCAAGTCGCCTGCCATCATGGCGGTGGCCACCTGCGGGTAGCCGGGGTAGGGCACATGCACCGCCTTGATGCCGGTCTTGGCCTTGAACAATTCCATGCCCAAATGCCCCACGGTGCCCACACCGGGGGTGCCGTAGTTCCACTTGTCGCCACCACTGCGTGCGGCGGCTAAAAAGTCAGCGGCACTGGCGGAACCATTGGCGTTGTTGGCCAGTGCGGGCGACTGCACGGGTGCGGTTAGCACCAGCGGCGAGTAGCCAATCAGGCTGATGGGCTGCAGGTCTTTGAGTGGGTCGTAGGGCAGCTTGGGGTTAAGTAGCTTGGCAATCGTCATGTTGCCGTTGATCATCAGCCCGATGGTGTGGTCGTCCGTGGCCTTGGCTACATAGTCGGCGGCAATGTTGCCGGCAGCGCCCACCTTGTTTTCCACAATCACCGGTTGGCCCAGCGCTTTGGACAGGGGCTCGGCAAACGCGCGGGCCGTCAGGTCAGGCGACGAACCACCGGGAAAACCCACGATGATGCGCAGTGGCTTGGTCGGCCATGCAGCAGCATTTTCAGTGCCAGATTGGGCTGCAGACCCCGTGGATAGTGCGTAAACAGCTATTAAAAGTGTAGCGGCTGTGAGTGTTCTGCGTTGCATGAAAAGATGTCTCCGAGAGTTCAAACGCCCCAGATGCGGGGCTGCAAAGCCATTTTGGCTGAATTTGAATCCAATCCCGCCGTCGCTGCGTATCCATAGCATGCCGTGCGTTGCGCGCGCGGCTGCATGTTCAACACACCATGATTGGAAACACCCATGATTCAACTTCGCACCGTGGTTTTTATTGGCGTTGCAGGTCTGTGCAGCAGCTTGGCCCAGGCTGACACTGGCAAGCTGTTACTGACCGGGGGCGTCAGCTCCATTGATGGCGCAGCCGGTGGCGGCCTGACCCCCTGGGCCGTGATCGGCACCAACGCCACAGAGGGCGAATGGGGTGTCTCGGCCCACACCAGCCGTGCCACCACCCAAGACTATGGCCTGAACACCGCCGGGGTCGCCGTGGGCTTTAACGACCGCATTGAAGTGTCATTCGCGCGCCAAGACTTCGATGCCTCACCCGCCACCGCCCTGAACGGGCTGGGCTTTAGCGTACAAGCGGGTCAGCATGTGGTGATGGATGTGCTGGGCGTCAAACTCAAGGTGGCGGGCGATGCCGTGCTGGACAGCGATACCTGGATGCCGCAAATTGCGGTGGGCTTGGAGCAAAAATCGGTGCAGGCGGGCTCTATCACCCCGGTACTGGACTTTTTGGGTGCCAAAACCAGCGGCACCGATGTGTACGTGAGCGCCACCAAGTTGTTCTTGGGGCAAAGCTTGCTGGTCAACGGCACCCTGCGCTATACCAACGCCAACCAAAACGGGCTGCTGGGCTTTGGCTCCAAATCACCGGGCAAAAATGAAGCCAGCTGGGTGCCCGAAGTGTCAGTGGCCTACCTGCTGAGCAAAAACTGGGCCGTGGGTGCCGAGTACCGCTTCAAACCCAACAACCTGGAAACCCTGGGCAAAGCCGCAGGTTTGGCCGATGGCTTGGCAGAAGACGCCTGGAAAGACATTTTTGTCGCCTGGGCGCCCAACAAAAACACCTCGGTGACTTTGGCCTACGTGGACCTGGGCCGCGTGATTCCCGGCATAACCGCCAACCGCAACCAAGGCGGCTTTTACCTCTCGGCCCAGCTGGCGTTTTAGATTTTTACTATTACAGGACTTGCCATGAAAAAAATCATCCACGTATTTGCCCGCACTGCTGTTGGTGCCGCGCTGGCCGCCTTGTTGGGCGCTGCCGCCTTGCCATCCCACGCCCAAACTGTACCTGTCCAAACCATGTCAAACCAGGGCATGGCCAATCCAGCTATGCCCGCCGTTGCCAGCGATGCGCTGTACCAGGCGCTGGGTGCCAAGCCCGGCCTGGAGGCGCTGATGGGTGTGTTTGTAGCCGGCCTCAAGTCGGACAGCCGCATTGGCGGGCAATTCAAAGACACCAAGTCTTCTTACCTGCAAGAGCAGTTGGTCGACCAGTTTTGCATGGTCAGCGGCGGGCCTTGCGCTTACAAGGGTGCGGACATGAAAACATCGCACGCCAATATGGACATCACCAAAGCCCAGTTCAACGCGCTGGTGGAGGTGCTGCAGGTAGCCATGGACCGCCAGGGCATTGCGTTTGCCACGCAAAACCAGTTGCTGGCGCGCCTGGCACCCATGCACCGCGATGTCATCACTGCCCGTTAAATACCATGCAAAACCCTCTTTGGAAAGGGCCGTTGGCCCTGCTGATGTTCATGAGGCTGGCCCACGCCAGCACGCTGGAAGTGCTGGTGTTGGATCGCGATGGCAAGCCCACCCCGGATGCGGTGGTGATTGCCGTGCCCACAGGCAAAGGTCAGCCCAAAACGCCCTTGCCTAATAGCGCCGTGATCAACCAGGAAAAGCAGCAGTTTGTGCCCTACCTGACGGTGGTGGCTGCAGGCGCCCGCGTGCGTTTTACCAACAGCGACCCCTGGAACCACCATGTGCGCCTGGGCGCGACAGGTGCCACTGCGGGTAATGCGGACGGCCAATCCATGCTGCTCGAAGGCAAAGTGGAAGGCAAGCCCGCCAGCACCGCTGTAGTCACATTGGACAAGCCGGGTGCCACGGGTGCGGCACTGTTGGGCTGTTTTATTCACAGCCGCATGGGGGGCGTGGTGTACGTGGCCGATTCCGCGTGGACGGTGAAAACGGGCCCCAACGGGGTGGCCATTCTGGAGGACGTGCCCGAAGGCACGGTCACCCTCAAGGTGTGGCATGCCTCTCAGTTGGTGGACAAAGCCCCGCAGACCTTGACCATAACCACAGCGCCCGCCAAGGTCACATGGCAACTCGATGTGGTGCCCCGGCGGCGCAGTTAATCACAGCATCTTCTGAATCAAAGCACCTTTGAAGAGTACGGGCCCAGTGGGGCCCGTTTCGCTGGGCACGCCGCCTTTGGGTTCCAGGCTGATGGCCAGCGTGGGCACTTCGCGCACAGCGGTCTCGTTCGCGGTCAGGCGCAGCAGTTTGTCTGCCCCCAACACGCCCAATGACTTGGGGCCACCCGCGGCCGGCAGGGCCCACAGTTGCAATGATCTGTCGCCGGCTTCGTGGTAATCGCCCACGCGCTGCAGCGTGAGCTTTTGGGCCTTGGCATCGAAGGTGACCAGCATCGACGCTGCGGACTTGTCATCGGCCAGCACCGCCACGTATTGAATTTGGGGTGCGGCTTGCAGCTGGGTTTGCAGGCGGGCAATCTCCGTGCCCAGCTCTTGGCGCATGCCAGAACCGACAGTGATCGCTACCACGGTAGCCAATGCGCCCGCCGCACTGGCGGTGCGCCATACGGTCAGGCTGCGCAGCCAGGCGGCCATACCAGCCAGTGGTTTGGCGGACTGGTGTGCCTCGCTTTGCGCTTGTTCGCGCACTGCCTGCTGGGCCGCGCTGGTTTTTTCGCCCTGCACCAGGTTGTCAATGCGGGTCCATACGGCATTGCTGGGCTGGGCTTGGGGCTGCAGCTCATTCAGGCTGGCCAAGCGGCTTTGCCAAATCAGGGCGGCCGCGCGCACGGGGGCTTGCTCGCGGGCCATGGCTTCAAAGCGGCGGCGGGCACCGCCGCGCAGCGTGCCCAGGGCATAGCTGCTGGCCAGGCGGTCTAACAGTTCGGGGTGTTGCATCAGGTTCATGCTGTTTGCTCCTTATGCAAAGCGCGCCATGCACAGGCGCAACTGGTCCAACCCACGGCGGATCCAGGTTTTCACGGTGCCCAGGGGCAGGCGCAGTTGCTGTGCCAGTTCGCTGTGGCTCAGGTCGCGCACATAGGCCAGGCTGACCACTTCGCGCTGCTTGTTCTCTAGCTGGCCCAGGCACTGGTGCAGGGCCCATGCCTGTTCGCTGGCCTGGGCGGTGTCCAGCGGGGTGAGGCTGTTGGCGTCCAGCGTGTCAGCCAGGGTGTCGTCCAGCTCGTCGGTTAAATGGGTGCGCTCAGCGGCCCGGCGGCGCAGCAAGTCCAGTCCCCGGCTGCGCACAATTAACCCCAGCCATGCCATGGGCGGGCTGAGGGACGCACGGTAGTCAGCAGCGTTGCGCCAGATAGTCATGAATGCCTCTTGCAGCACGTCTTCAGCCAGCTCGCGGTGGGAGACCACCCGCAGCGCCAGGCCATACAGCTTGGTGGCGCATTGGTCGTACAGCGCTTTGAACGCGGCTTCGTCTTGGCGGGCAATGCGGTCAATCAGAACGATTAGCAATGCATCATGGTTTTCAATAGACATCCCCTCATTGTCTATGGGCTGCGGCCCGGTGTCTGGTACGTAGGAATCGTTCAGGGCGTGCTGAGGGTTGCTATTAAAAGAATAGCTGCTTACGCAATATGCACCGGGGCTAGAGGCTAGTTTCATACTCGGTACCAAAGTTGCAAGTGCCCCGCACTATTACAGGGCCTTGTACTGAATACGCAGTGACGGCGGTGGTGGATTCAGTGGCGCAATACCTTACTAAATTAATGGGAAATTTGAATCTGCCGCAGGGCGGGCTGCGTATTCAAAGCGTGGACGAGATTTTTCGCTCCGCATACCAAGACTTTTATTCACCATAAAGGACATGACCATGACATTCTTTACATCTTCCGTAACTACCAGTTCCGTTGCATCCCGCCGTGCCTTCATGGGACGCACGGGCACGTTGTCTGCCGTTGCGGTGGCCATGTTGGCCGGTCAAGAGGCCATGGCCCAAGGCATGGGCGCTGATACCTCCAAAGACGTGGGCATCTTGAACGTCGCTTTGGGCCTGGAGCACGAAGCCATCAACGCCTACCAATTGGGCGCAGGCAGCGGTCTGCTGCAAAAGGGTGTGTTGGACGTGGCCGTGCGTTTTCAGACCGACC
>JBEGPS010000135.1:0-7812 GCA_041181325.1 Pseudomonadota bacterium | reverse complement strand
ATGGCCGCCTGCGCCGCATGATTTATGTGCCGGGTGAGCTGTTTTCAGTCAACCCCACCACGGCGCGGGGCGTACCGGGCCTTTTTGCGCGCAATGAGCTGGTGGTGTGTGTGTTTGATGGCCTGCAAGGCGCGTTTGTGCTGACGCTGGTGGGCGCCACCATCGTGGGCAGCATGGCCACCGTATGGCATGGGCAGGTGAATCCCCCGCGTCTGCCACAGGTCACCGAATGGCATTACGACCCGGGCCAGGTGAGCCTGCAGCAGGGCGACGAGTTGGGCCGGTTTTTACTCGGCTCCACCGTGGTGACGCTGTTCCCCAAAGATACCTTGCAATTCACGCCCACATGGGCACCTGCCAAAGCGATTGTGCTGGGCGAGGCAATGGGAAGTCTTGGTACTGCTGCATAGACTTTCGTCCGTCCGGGCTTCGGGAAGTTACCGACGCACCAATTTGCGCGCCGTGATAGTCTGCACGCCCTAGCCCAACCATTTTTCTGGAGCTGTTTATGCCAGGCTTGTTGTCCCACGTTGACCCCGACGGGTTACTCGAATTTTCAGTCGTTTACACCGACCGCGCGCTGAACCACATGTCCCAGCGCTTTCAGGGCGTGATGAAAGACATTTCACGCATTCTGAAAGAGGTGTACCACGCCCAAAGCGCCGTGCTGGTGCCTGGCAGCGGCACCTTCGGCATGGAGGCTGTGGCGCGCCAGTTTGCCACCGGAAAAAAAGCGCTGGTCATTCGCAACGGCTGGTTCAGCTATCGCTGGACGCAGATTTTTGACATGGGTAGCATCCCCTCCGAATCCACCGTGCTCAAGGCCCGCCGGGTTAACGGCAGCAAGCAGTCGCCCTGGATTCCCTGCCCTGTGGACGAAGTGGTCGCCACGATCCGCAGCAAAAAACCTGACGTGGTGTTCGCGCCTCACGTGGAAACCGCCGCCGGCATGATCTTGCCCGACGACTATTTGCGCGCGGTGTCCAACGCGGTGCACGATGTGGGCGGCTTGATGGTGCTGGACTGCATTGCCTCTGGTGCCATGTGGGTGGACATGGAAGCCACGGGTGTGGACGTGCTGGTCAGTGCGCCACAAAAAGGCTGGACCGGTTCCCCCGCGTGCGCCATGGTGATGCTGAGCGCCCGTGCCCGCGCTGCTATTGACGGCACCACCAGCACCAGCTTTGCCTGCGATTTGAAAAAGTGGCTGCAGATCATGGAAACCTTTGAAGGTGGGGGCCACGCGTACCACACCACCATGCCCACCGATGCACTGGCCAGCTTGCGCGATGTGATGGAGGAAACCCGTGACTACGGGTTTGAGAAAGTGCGTGCTGAGCAAATCGACCTGGGCACCAAAGTGCGCGCGTTGTTTGAGAGCCGTGGCATTGTCAGCGTAGCCGCTGACGGCTTTAAGGCCCCCGGTGTGGTGGTGAGCTATACCGAAGACGCAGGCATGCAAAACAGCAAAAAGTTTTTGGCGCTGGGCCTGCAAACCGCTGCCGGCGTGCCCTTGCAGTGCGATGAGCCTGCCGACTTTTCCACCTTCCGTGTGGGGCTTTTCGGTCTAGAGAAGCTGCACAACGTAGACCGAAGCGTGGGCCAACTGGCCGCCGCGCTGGACCTGTTGGGTGTGACGGCGCCCGCCAAGGCTGCCTAATTACTTAAATATCACCGTTTTGTGACCGTTGAGCACCACGCGGTGCTCGCTGTGCCACTTCACTGCGCGGGCCAGTACCTGGCTTTCGGTGTCGCGGCCCATGGCGGTGAAATCTTCTACTGTTTTGCTGTGGTCCACACGGGCTACGTCTTGCTCGATGATAGGGCCTTCGTCCAGGTCAGCGGTCACGTAGTGAGCGGTAGCGCCAATCAGTTTCACGCCCCGGTCATGGGCTTGGTAGTAGGGCTTGGCGCCCTTGAAGCTGGGCAAGAAGCTGTGGTGGATGTTGATGGCGCGGCCTGAGAGTTGGCGGCACATCTTGTCACTCAAAATTTGCATGTAGCGGGCCAGCACGACTAACTCGGCGCCTTCGCTCTCAATAATTTCCAGCTGCTTGGCTTCCGCTTGCTCTTTGCTGGTAGCGGTCACAGGAACGTGGTGAAACGGCACGTTGTAACTGGCGGCCAATTGGTAGAAGTCGCGGTGGTTGGAGATGATGGCGCGAATATCAACCGGCAAAAGCCCACTTTTCCATCGGAACAGCAGGTCGTTGAGGCAATGCCCTTCTTTGCTAACCAGTAGCACGGTGCGCATGGGTTGGGCGGTGGCATGCAGGCTCCATTGCATTTGAAAAGGTGTGGCAAAGGTGGCCAGCTGGCTGCGCAATTCCTCATGCGGCGACTGACTGCAAGCGAACTGCACGCGCATAAAGAACAAACCCGTAGCGGGGTCGTTGTACTGTGCAGCTTCTTCAATATTGCCGTTGCGCTCCAGCAGAAAACCAGATACGGCGTGCACCAGCCCCAGGCGATCGGGGCACGAAAGGGTAAGAATGTAGGTCTGGCTCATAGTCCGCTATTGTCGCAGGCCGTTGCTGGGCAATGCATCAGTGCTGAAATTTTCCGTCTTTCGTCACGATAGACAGCTCCACAAAATTCAGCCCGGTGTGGATGCCCGGCTTGTAAGTTGCGCGCATGCTCCCTAAGTCCAATTCGTTAGCGGCATTGAGTCCCTGCACAAAGCTGGCGCGCGTGGGGGCGGGCCCCGCTAGCTTTAGTGCAGCCACCAACGCCTTTGCCGTGATGTAGCCTTCCAAGCTTCCATAAGAAAACTCTGTATTGGGCTTGTACTGGGTGAAATTGGCTTGGTATTCTCGTGTCATTGCGGTTTTGCGCTCCCAAGGGTTCGGGACGACTTGCGAGAACACCATACCTTGCGCCAATGCGCCAAGGTGCTTGGCCAGTTGCGCGGACCCCGAGTTAACAGCACTGAAATTTGTGTGTAAACCCTGTGCGCGTGCCTGGCGAATCAGGCGTTCGTACACACCAATGCCCCCATGATTAAAAACAACATGAGGTGCGGTGCTGCCAATTTTTGTGGCCATCGCCTCAAGCTGTGCATCGTTAACATCCGGCTTGAACGCAATATCCGCTACCAATTCCATGCCCAACTCTTTGCACAGGAGCTTGATGTTGTCCAGGTGCTGTTGACCCGTTTCTGAGTCTGAGCGAAAAAATGCAACCCGCGTTCCCCCAGTTTGCCTGACGTAGTTCATTAACGCGCGGAACTCTTCACGGTGTTCAGCTCGCACTGCAAACACCAGCGGTTGGTGGGGTCTGCGCAGCGTGGGTGAACCTGCCATAGGGCCAAATAGAGGTACGTTCAGATCAACCGCCGCTTTCATGACCGCGGTGGAGGGGCCACCTTCGATGCTGCCGAACAATAGGAATACTTTGCCACTTTCCACCAGTGTGCGTGCGTTGGACTCCGCTTTTGCAGGCTGGTTGTCATCGTCCAGTGTGGTAATTAGAATTTGACGGCCGTTCACGCCGCCTTGTGCGTTGGTGCTTGAGATATAGGCGCTGATGCCATCCTGAACAGCGACCCCGTAATCGTTTTTACCGTTTTGCAGAGTGATGCTTTGGCCAATCACAATTTGCTTTGGCATAACGCCATTTTCCGCGTGCCCGGAGAAGCTCAACAGCACCATTAACGGCCCTATTAACGACCCCATAGTCAGGCGTACCCAATTATTGGGAGATGGGTCAATTGCAAGCATGAGGGGTCTCGTTTTCAGTTTGTAGAGATAACCCCCATTGAACCTTCGCAAACTGAACGAAATATTAAAGCAGTAAAGCCAATGGCCCCACCTTTTGGCGCAAGGTTCTGCTTTGGACCGCCGTAATTGTGGCCAATTTAGTGGATGACAACCGGGTTTTGGGCCAGCTCCGCGTATTGTTCCAGAGTGTCTTCTACCTCTTCTTGGGTGGGCGTGTTGTCCTGCCAAGCTTGGATGTGCAGCTGAAAGAGTTCGGCCCATGAACCGTCTAAATAGACCTCTTTCCCAGCGCGTTTGTCCACAATTTCGAAGCCGTGACGTGCCAGGGTAGGAACTTTGACCAATTGTTCTGATTTGCTGGCACCTGTAGGGTGCTGATTGGCAGCCTCGGCGTTGGCCAGCATGTGGGTTACGGAATAAGTTTCAGAGTCGTAAAGTGTTTGCATAGCAGTGGGGTGTCCTATGAGCAATGCAGTTGGTAGCGGTACAGCTACTTTCAAGAGTAACAGTATTTGCGCTTCCCTGACGCCAGGCTCAAGGTTTTTGCGTTGTGCGCCACAGCTGATCGACAAAGTCACCATTGCTTTGCGTTAAGCGCACCCGCACAGGCAGATAGCCTACGTCGAGGCCAAACCAGACTTCCAGGCGCGGCTCAAACTCGCTCATCGGAGGGCGGGTGAACTTTAAGCCAGTGGTTTCACCATTGTGCAGAGTGATTTTTTCCAATTCTCCGGCAGTGAACACCCAGTTTTCTGCGCTGCGGGGGCCAATGGCTTGAAATGGTACTTGTGTGCCACGGATGTAACGCGCGGGATCGCTGCCAACTAGGGTCGAAATTTGGAGCAAAACGCTTAGTTGGTCTTGTGCCCCAGGCAACAAATCGGCGTCAGGTGTGTTGGCGCTGAAAATGACTTTGCCCTTGTCGCGCTCAAAGTGCGCAGCCACTTCGCTGCGCACTTTGTCGCCAAACCGAATGGGTTCCAGTCCTTGTGCGGAAATGAGCCCTTTACTGGTTTGGACGCGAGAGCCAAGTAAAAAGTGGCTGATCTCCAGTCGTGCGTCGTAAGTCTTGCCATCTTGCAGCCACAACAGCTCGGCATTGGCAGAGTAGGGAAAGCCTTTAACTTCGCCTTGGATGTCGTATTTGATGCGTACCGGTGCGGGCACGGTGTACACGGCAGCGGCCATGGCGCCTGCTGCACCTGGCTGTGTGGCAGGCTGAGGTGCGCGCTCCTGCGCGGGGGGCGTCGGCGCAGCTGGGTCGGTAAGTTTTGCTATATTTTTAGTAGCTGTTTGCTCAGTATCTACGGGAGTAGAAGCGTTATTTTTCTCAAAAGTTGGGCTGGTCTGAACGGTGGGTGCTTGGGGCGATGGCGCTGCGCTTGGCGTAGTTGCAGCAGTTTTTGGTCGCTGCGGCTTAGTCGGCAAAGCCGGTGCGAGTGGTGGGGACGCAAGGGGAGGCGCTGGTGCCGTAATGCTGCGCGTTAAAAAAACCGTCGTGGAATCTCCGTCAAGGCTTTGCACCGTGTGCAGCCAGCCCAGCGATTGCGGCAGCCCACCCAGCATCAGGCCATGTACCCAGACGACTGCCACCGTCAGCAATGCCAGTTTGCGCAGTGTTCGGGTCGGAATGATCATGGCAGTCAGTGTAAATCAGGGTAACAAAAGCGGCGAAAATGCCCCCATGAAACTTGCCACCTATAAAGACGGATCGCGCGACGGACAGTTGCTGGTCGTCTCGCGTGACCTCGCCACCGCCGCATTCGCCTCCCACATTGCCAACCGCTTGCAGCAGGTGCTGGACGACTGGAACTACCTTTCGCCCCAGCTGCAAGATGTGTACGACGCTCTGAACGCTGGCCGCGCCCGCCAATCGTTTCCGTTTGATGCCAAGCAGTGCATGGCCCCGCTGCCTCGCGCTTACCAGCACACCAGTGCCGTGGCTTTTCCCTACAGCGCCGACGCCATGGATGCCAAGCCTGCTGAGCCACTGCAATACCAACTCAGTGGCGACAGCCTGCTTGGGCCTTTTGACGCGGTGCTGTGCGGCAGCGAGGCCTTGGGTATCGACTTTGAGGCCGAAGTGGCCGTGGTCACCGGCGATGTGCCCATGGGTGCCACCGTGGATCGTGCTTTGGACAGCATACGTTTGGTGATGCTGGGCAATGGTTTTAACTTGCGCAGCGTGTTGCAGGGCAAGCCTGCTATGGCTTTCAGTGCGGTGGCCATCACGCCCGATGAGCTAGGCAATGCATGGGCCAAAGGCCGCGTGGCGCTGCCCTTGCAATGCACCTGGAATGGCCGCAAGGTGGGCTTGTGTGATGCGGGTGTTGACATGGTGTTCAACTTTGGCCACCTGATTGCCGATTTGGCCAAAACCCGTGCGGTGCGGGCGGGCTCGATTGTGGGCAGTGGTGCTGTGCGTAACCTCGGCGTTCAGAAGCGCGGCCTATGGGAGTGGCCCAACGGCTACAGCAGCATTGCCGATAAGCGCGCCATGGAAACCCTGCAAAGCGGCCAGCCCATCACCGACTACTTAAAAGACAACGACACCGTTCGCCTGGAAATGAAAACGCGCGATGGCAGCAGCCTGTTTGGCACGATGGAGAATGAAATTACCCTCGTCGAGATCAGCCTCGTGCAATCTGCAGTGCAAAAGTCTTGATGCCACGCAGCATCATCTCAATCGCTACCGACACCAGCACCAAGCCCATCAGCCGCTCTACTGCCACCACCAAGCGGTCGCCAATCAGGCGCTGAATGCGCTCTGCCGACACCAGCACCACGGCGCTGATGATCATCGTGACGCACAGCGCGCCAATCCACTCCATGCGCTTGTCGGGTTGTTGTGATACCAGCAGCAGCACGGTTGCCAGGGCCGATGGCCCGGCAATGGCCGGTACCGCCAACGGTACGATCAGGGGCTCTTGTACCTGTTCGTCGTCTGGGCGTGGTGGTGGGGGAAACACCATGCGCAGGGCGATTAAAAACAAAATCACGCCGCCGCCGATTTGCAACGACAACTCGCTCAAATTCATCACGCGCAAAAATCCTTCGCCCACAAACATAAACGTCAGCAGCAACATGAAGGCAATCAATATCTCGCGCAATATGACCAAAGGCCTGCGCTGCGGGGCCACGTTTTTCAGTGCGTTGGCAAATACGGGAATGTTGCCAACCGGGTCGGTAATCAGCACCAACAAAATAGTGGCTGACCAAAATGTGTAATTCATCATGGCGCGTATACGGTGTCTAGTGATTGAAAGCCTTTGACTTCAATCGGATTGCCAAAAGGGTCCAGAAAAAACATGGTCCACTGCTCGCCAGGTTGCCCGGAAAAACGCAGCTGGGGCTCTAAAACAAAGGCAGTGTTGGCGTCGCGCAGGCGCTGGGCCAACGCCTGCCAGTCGGGCAGTGCCAGCACCAAACCAAAATGCGGCATGGGTACCAAATGGTCGCCCACATGGCCGGTGTTGGCGGTCGCGAAGGGCTGGCCCAAGTGCAATGAGAGCTGGTGACCGAAGAAGTCAAAGTCGACCCAGGTAGCAGTGCTGCGCCCCTCGGTACAGCCAAGCACGTCGCCGTAAAACTGGCGGGCGGTGTCGAGGTGGGTCACATTAAAAGCGAAATGGAACAGGCTGCGCATAGCCCCACAGAATACCAGCTGGCGTGCGGCTTGGGCGTCTGAGAATTCGCACATAATCCCGTCTATGTCGTATTTGAAAGCCGTTCGCCAATCCAAATTGATCGCTCGCTGCGTGTTGGTGTGGTTTGCGCTGGCTATGTGCGTGGCAGTTGCTGCGCCGGTGGTTAACCCACAAGGCAGTCAGTTGGTGTGCTCCGTGTCCGGCGCGGTCAAGTTGGTCAACATCGGTGCTGACTCTTCTGCACCTATGCAAACCCACCTGTTGGACTGCGTGCTATGCCTGAGTGCTGGCGCACCGCCTGCACCTGCGCTCGGGTCGGTGGAGGCCCCTTTATTTCTTAGTTTTGCCTTGCAGCCTGCGCCTAGCGCATGGGTTGCCAAGCGCACTGCCGCGCCGCTTGGGGCGCGCGGCCCGCCTGCAGCCTGATTGACCGTTGGGCGCGCCGC
>JBEGPS010000134.1:0-11621 GCA_041181325.1 Pseudomonadota bacterium | reverse complement strand
CCAGCCACCCAGGCCTGCACGCTAGCCAGCGCACCCGCCAGCTTGGCAGGCTCGGTGCCACCGGCCATGGCCATGTCGGCCTTGCCGCCGCCTTTGCCACCCACTTGGGCCGCGACAAAATTGGCCAGCTCGCCAGCCTTGACCTTGCCCGTGGTGTCGTTAGTGACGCCAGCCGCAATCTGCACCTTGTCGCCATCCACCGCGCCGAGCACGATAACGGCGGTTTTGAGCTTGTCTTTGAGCTTGTCCATGGTGTCGCGCAGGGTCTTGGCATCTGCACCATCCAGCTTGGCGGCCAGCACCTTCACGCCATTGACATCCACCGCACTGTTCATGAGCTCATCGCCCTGGCTGGAAGCCAGCTTGCCTTTGAGGGCAGCCACTTCTTTTTCCAGCGCTTTGACCTGATCCACCATCTGGTGCAAGCGGTTGCCCAGCTCGGCCACCGGGGTCTTGAGGGTGGCAGCTGCTGCACCCACGGTGTCTTCCAGGTCCTGCAAGTAATGCAATGCATTGGCACCGGTCACAGCTTCAATACGGCGCACGCCAGCGGCAACACCGCTCTCGCCCACCACTTTGAATAAGCCAATGTCGCCCGTGGCGGTCACGTGGGTACCACCGCAGAGTTCGCGGCTAGAACCGATATCCAGCACGCGCACAGTCTCGCCGTACTTCTCGCCAAACAACATCATGGCGCCAGTCTTCTGGGCGGATTCAATGTCCATCACGCGCGATTGGGCGGCAGCGTTGGCTAACACTTCGGCATTCACAATGGTTTCGATCTGGCGAATCTGCTCGTCTGTAACGGGCGCGTTGTGGGCAAAGTCAAAACGGGTGCGCTCGGCGTTCACCAAGCTGCCCTTTTGCTGCACATGCTCGCCCAGCACTTCGCGCAGGGCTTTGTGCATCAAGTGGGTCGCGGAGTGGTTGCGCACGGTGGCGGCGCGCACAGCAGCGTCCACATGGGCGGTAACCGCATCACCGACAGCCAGAATGCCGCTTTTCAGCATGCCGTGGTGGCCAAACACGTCAGCCTTGATTTTTTGCGTGTCTTCGACCTGGAACAAACCGCCATCGCAGAAGATCGCGCCCTGGTCACCGACCTGGCCACCGCTCTCGGAATAGAACGGTGTGGATTCCACCACCACCACACCGATCTGACCAGCTTTTATCGTCGCAGCCCCCGTACCATCTACATATATTGCTACTATTTTTGTAGCGTTTGTAAGGTTGTCATAGCCTACGAAGGTGTTGCCTGCGCCGGTGTACTCCAGTGCCTTGTCCATCTTGAACTTCCCTGCGGCACGGCCTTTGGCTTTTTGCGCTTCCATGGCGGCGGTGAAGCCTGCGCTGTCCACTTCGACACCGTTTTCACGGCACACGTCGGCGGACAGATCCAAGGGGAAGCCATAGGTGTCGTGCAGCTTGAAGGCCACGTCACCAGGCAACACTTTCACCCCGCCAGCCAAGGCTTCGTCCAGAATCTGCATGCCGGTGGCCAGCGTTTCAAAGAACCGCTCTTCTTCCACCCGCAGCACTTCCGTAATCCGCGCTTCCTGATTGGCCAGGCTGGGGTAGGCAGCACCCATCACCAGCACCAAATCTTTCACCAGCTTGTGGAAAAACGGGGTCTTCTGGCCCAACTTGTAGCCGTGGCGGATGGCGCGGCGCACGATGCGGCGCTGCACGTAGCCGCGGCCTTCGTTGCTGGGCAACACGCCGTCGCTCACCAAAAATGCGGTGGCGCGGATGTGGTCGGCAATCACGCGCAGGCTCTTGTTGTTCAGGTCGGTGCAGCCAGTTTCGCGGGATGCGGCCTTGATCAGCGCGTCGAACAAATCAATCTCGTAGTTGCTGTGCACGTGCTGCAAGATGGCGGCCAGGCGCTCCAGGCCCATGCCGGTATCCACACAGGGGGCAGGCAGCGGCGTCACCGCACCGGTTTCGTCCATGTTGAACTGCATGAACACGTTGTTCCAGATTTCGATGAAACGGTCGCCGTCTTCATCGGGGCTGCCGGGTGGACCGCCGGGGATGTGATCGCCGTGGTCATAAAAGATTTCCGAGCACGGGCCGCAGGGGCCGGTGTCGGCCATCATCCAGAAGTTGTCAGACTTGTAGCGGCCGCCCTTGTTGTCGCCAATGCGGATCACGCGCTCGGGTGGCAGGCCAATCTCTTTGGTCCAGATGTCATAGGCCTCATCATCCTCTTCGTACACGGTGGCCAACAGGCGGTCTGCGGGCAGCTTGTAGACCTCGGTCAACAATTCCCAAGCCCACTTGAGCGACTCACGCTTGAAGTAGTCGCCAAAGCTCCAGTTACCCAGCATCTCGAAGAAGGTGTGGTGGCGGGCGGTGTAGCCCACGTTTTCTAGGTCGTTGTGCTTGCCGCCCGCGCGCAGGCAGGCTTGCACCGAGGTGGCGCGCACATAACTGCGCTTGTCGGTGCCCAAAAATACGTCCTTGAACTGCACCATGCCGGAGTTGGTGAACATCAACGTAGGATCGTTGCCGGGCACCAGCGGGCTGCTGGCCACCACGGTGTGGCCCTTGGAGGCAAAGAAGTCGAGGAAGGTTTTGCGAATGTCGGCAACACTCATTACGGACTGGGTCATGTCGTGGATTCTTTGAACGGGGCCAATGAACTGGGGTCAGGTTAGCCTTGTATTATCGCCGCCACCGGACGCTATCTATAACAACAGGAGACTTAGCCATGACAACAAGTTCCATCCAACGTCGCACCCTGCTGGGGGCTGCCGCAGCCTTGGGCGCATGTGCCCTACCCGCTTTAGCCCAAAGCAAGACAGTTTTGCGCATTTCCACCCCCGCCGTGCCCGATGCCTGGCACGCCAAGATGTGGACCGTGTTCAAGGACGCCCTGGAAAAAAGCGCGCCCGGCGAGTTTGATGTGCAGATCAACCTGAACGCCAGCCTGTTCAAGCAAGGCGCAGAGCCCGCCGCCATGGCGCGCGGCAACTTGGAAATGACATCCGTTTCGCCTGCCGACATTGCCAAAATCGTGCCTGAGTTTTCAGTGTTCACCGCAGGCTACATGCTGCGCGACCCGATTCATCAACAAAAAGTGTTCAACGGCCCCATTGGCGCTGAGCTGTTCAAAACCGTGGCCGAAAAAATGGATGTGACCGTGCTGTCCACCTGCTATCTGGGCACCCGTCAGGTAAACCTGCGTGAAGCCCGCAATGTCAAAACGCCTGCCGACCTCAAAGGCATCAAGCTGCGCATGCCCGGCTCCAAAGACTGGCTGTTTTTGGGGGACGCACTGGGTGCCACTGCCACGCCGCTGGCCTTTGGCGAGGTCTACATGGGCCTGAAAACCGGCACCATCGACGGCCAGGACAACCCCTTGCCTTCGGTGCGCGCGGCCAAGTTTTATGAAGTGACCAAACAAATTGTGCTGACCAGCCACTTGGTGGACAGCCTGTTTATTGCCATTGCCAACAAAACATTCAACCCCCTGAGCGCTGCACAAAAGCAAAAAGTGACAGCCGCCGCCCAGGCAGCCGCTGCGTTCAACAACGACAACAACCTGAAAGAAGAAGCCCAACTGGTGGAGTTCTTCAAGAAAGAAGGCCTGCAAGTCACCACGCCCGATGTGGACGCTTTCCACAAAACCGTGCAAGCGGTGTACCAAAACTCGGACTACGCCAAGGTCTGGCCCAAAGGGTTGGTTGAGCGCATTAACGCAACTAAATAAAACCAACCCATGATGTTGCTGCGCAGGCTCAAACAGGCTGCCGACCTGATAGGGGGTGGCTTGTTTTTGACGCTGTTCACCGTGTTCATCGTGCAGATCGTGGCCCGCTTTTTCTTTCAAAAACCTTTGCCGTGGACGGACGAAGCAGCGGTCATTTTGTACGTTTGGGTGATCTTGTGGGCCGCAGCCACCATGGTGCCTGCACGCGAACATGTAGTGTTTGACCTGGTGTGGAACAGCGTGGGCCCGCGCGCGCGACAGGCCATGGCGGTGCTGGGCCACCTGATGCTGGGCGGCTTGGCCCTGGTCGGCATTCCGGCCAGTTGGGACTATGTGCACTTCATGGCGCGTGAAGGCACACCTGTGCTGGGCGTGCCTTTTATGTGGGTGTTTTTGCCGTTTGTGCTGCTGATGCTGGCGCTTGTGGTGCGCAGCGCGTGGGCCATTTGGCAAGCGCTGCATGGCCGTGGGTTGGAAGCGGATTTGCAGATATGAACATCGGTATCACCCTGCTGTGCGTGGTGCTGGTGGCGGGCATGCTGCTGCGCTTGCCGATTGGTTTTTCCATGTTGGCATCGGGCTTTGCGTACTTGCTGGTCAAGCGGCAAGACCTGGGCCTGGTGGCTGAGCAAGTGGGCAATGGGCTGTACAACAGCTATGTGCTGCTGGCGGTGCCGCTATTTGTGTTTGCCGCCAACATCATGAATGCGGGCACCGTGAGCCAGCGCATTTTTGACTTTTGCCGCATTCTGGTGGGCCGCATGCGCGGCGGGCTGGCGCAGGTGGACATTCTGGTGAGCGTAATTTTTTCGGGTATGAGCGGCAGTGCCATTGCCGACGCTGCGGGCCCGGGCCTGGTCACCATCCGCGAAATGCTCAAAAAGCCCGAATACACGCGCGGCTTTGCCGGCGCAGTGGTCATTGCCAGCGCCACGTTGGGCCCCATCATCCCGCCCAGTATTCCCATGGTGATTTATGCGCTGGTGTCGGGCGCGTCCGTAGGCGCGTTGTTCCTGGGTGGCGTGGTGCCAGGTTTTCTGATGGCTGTGTTGATGATGCTGGTGGTGCATGTGATTGCCGTCAAACGCAACATGCCGCGAGACGAACCGGTGCCGCGCTCGGAATGGGCGGGCTTGGCGTTTAGGGGTGCGTTGCCGCTGTCCATGCCCATCGTGTTGTTGGGCGGCATTTACTCGGGTGTGTTCACACCCACCGAGGCCGCAGCGGTCGCTGCACTTCACGCGCTGATTTTGTCGACCGTGGTGTTTCGGGCGCTCACCTGGCGCAGCTTTTGGGGCGTGGTGCTGGAATCTACCCGCGCCAGCGCGGTCATCACCATCATTTTGGCGGGCTCGTTCATGCTGAACTACGCCTTTACCGCCGAGGGCGTGCCGCAAGCCATGGCGCAGTGGGTGGACAGTTTGCAGCTGTCCAAGGTGCAGTTTTTGCTGATGGTGAACGTGATGTTTCTGGTGTTGGGCTGCTTTTTGGATGTGTCGGTGCTGCTGCTGGTGTTTGTGCCCATGCTGCTACCCGCTGCCAAATTGTTGGGCGTGGACCTGGTGCACTTTGGCGTGCTGGTGGTACTTAACATGATGATCGGGCTGATCCACCCGCCCTTTGGCATGCTGCTGTTTGTCACCAAAGCGCTGACGGGTATTCCCATTGGCGAGATGATGCGTGAAGGCTGGCCGTTTCTGGTCATGCTGCTGTTACTGCTGCTGGCCATTACGCTGTTCCCACCTATCGTGCTGTGGCTGCCACAGACCATGGGTTATGTAACGCACTGATTTAGCGTTTTAGCCCGCACCCTATTTCAAACGAGAGAACATTGCCATGACCATATCTCCCCTGTCCCAACTCAAAGACCCCAGCCTGCTCAAAACCGACGCGCTGATCAACGGCGCATGGGTGTCAGCCGCTACCGCAGGGGCTTCAGCACCCAGCCGATTTGCCGTGAACGACCCCGCCACCGGCCAACACCTGGCCGATGTAGCCAACTTGGGCCCCAAGGACGCAGAAGCCGCCATTGCCGCCGCCAACGCCGCCTGGCCCGCATGGCGTAACAAAACCGGCAAAGAGCGCAGCATCATCCTGCGCAAATGGTTTGATTTGCTCATGGCCAACCAAGACGACCTGGGCCGCATGATGACCGCCGAGCAAGGCAAACCCCTGGCTGAGGCCAAAGGCGAAGTGGCCTATGGCGCCAGCTTTGTGGAGTGGTTTGCCGAAGAGGCCAAACGCGTCAACGGCGAAACCCTGCCCCAGTTTGACAACAACCGCCGCTTGATGGTGCTCAAGCAACCTATCGGCGTGTGTGCGGCCATCACGCCGTGGAACTTTCCGCTGGCCATGATCACCCGCAAAGTGGCACCCGCATTGGCTGCGGGCTGCACGGTGATCATCAAGCCCGCCGAACTCACACCGCTCACCGCGCTGGCAGCGGCAGAGCTGGCATTGCGTGCGGGCATTCCTGCTGGAGTGCTCAACATCTTGAGCGCCGATGCGGATAACTCCATTGCCATCGGCAAGGTGCTGTGCGCCAGCGATGTGGTGCGCCACATCAGCTTTACCGGCAGCACCGAGGTAGGCCGCATTTTGATGGCGCAAAGCGCGCCCACCGTGAAAAAAATGTCGCTGGAGCTGGGTGGCAACGCACCGTTCATCGTGTTTGACGATGCCGACATCGACAGCGCCGTGGAAGGCGCGTTTGCCAGCAAATACCGCAACGCCGGCCAGACCTGCGTGTGCTCCAACCGAATCTATGTGCAGGCTGGCGTGTACGACCAGTTTGTGGACAAGTTTGCCGCCAAAGTGCGCACCGCCAAAGTGGGCAATGGCTTTGATGCCGATGTAAACCAAGGCCCACTAATTGAAGACGCGGCGGTGGACAAAGTGGAGCGTCACGTGGCCGACGCGGTAGCCAAGGGCGGGCGTATTTTGGTAGGCGGCAAACGCCTGGGCGGCCAGTTTTTCGAGCCCACGGTGATTGCCGATGCCACACCCGACATGCTGTGCGCAAGGGAAGAAACCTTTGGCCCATTTGCGCCCGTATTCAAGTTCACCACCGAGCAAGAAGCTGTTGATGCCGCCAACGCCACCGAGTTCGGCCTGGCCAGCTATTTCTACAGCCGAGACATTGGCCGCATCTACCGCGTGAGCGAAGCGCTGGAATACGGCATGGTGGGCGTGAACGTCGGCATTCTGGCCACCGAACACGTGCCCTTTGGCGGCGTCAAACAAAGCGGCCTGGGCCGCGAAGGCTCACACCATGGCATGGACGACTATGTGGAGATGAAATACGTTTGTATTGGGGACATTTTGCGGTGATGGGGGATGTAGGGGTTGCCACGCGTGACATTCATCGGCGACTTCTACGCGCTGTTACTGCAATCGATTCAGTTAAAGAATCGGGCTCGCCTTGCTACGACTGATAAGTTCATCGCCGGCACGCATCACAGCATTGAGCAGTTCTTGCTGCAGTGCTTCACTGTGCATGGCTCGCGCGAGCATGACCGCTCCCACGTTTTGCGCCATGACAGCCCAGGCTGTATCGGAATCATGCGTCAAAGCACTAACGTTCGCGTGGATCTTTTGGAGACCTTCCTCAAATGCCGCTTTGACGGCATCATCGGCGCGAGCAATTTCTGGCGTCAAAGAAGGCAACGGACAGCCAACTGCCGGATGCTGAACATGACTAAAGCTCAGGTAGCCCGCAAGGGCGCGTGACACCTGGGCCGGATCAGCCACATCCACAGCGCCATACATATCTGCAGTGCGCTGGAGTTCGGCGTTGATCATGGCTACGAACAGATCAGACTTGCCGCTGAAGTGCTTATACAAGGAACCTGTGGTCACGCCCGCTGCTGCGGCCAGGTCTGCCATTCCACTGCTAATGAAACCATGTTGCTTCGCGTGCCGGCCACTGGCATCCAGCAACTTTAAGCGTGCTTGTTCTTTGTAGTCGGTGGCGTAACGCATGGTGCTTCTCTAAATTTCAGTTGACACATTTTCAGCAGCCCGATTAGGATAACAATCATTACCCAATAAATCAACAGCTTATTAGGACGCGACTGCCATGGAAGCAAAAGAGACAGCCGAATGGAAGAAGACCGCATGCATCATTTGCTCGATCAACTGCGGCCTAGAAATCAAAACTGAGGGGGGGCGTATTACCAAAATCAAGGGCGATAAGGCGAACCCAATCTCTCAGGGGTACATCTGCGAGAAGTCGCAACGCATGGACTACTACCAAAACGGTGCGGATCGCATCGATTCACCCAAACGCCGCAAGCCCGATGGCAGCTACGAAAACATCGATTGGGAAACGGCAATCCGCGAGATTGCGGAGAAGTTCACAGCCATCAAGCACCGGCATGGAGGCGACAGTATTCTTTACTACGGTGGTGGAAGTCAAGGCAACCATTTGGGTGGTGCGTATGCAGATAGCACCATCAAAGCTCTGGGCATTCAGTACCGGTCCAACGCATTGGCGCAAGAAAAGACGGGTGAGGGATGGGTGCAGGGAAAGATGGCCGGAGCACCAGTGCATGGCGACTTTGAACATTGCGAGGTAGCAGTTTTTCTTGGGAAAAATCCTTGGCAGTCCCACGGTTTTGCACGAACCCGTGTCATCCTTCGAGAGATTCAGAACGACCCCAATCGCGCCATGATTGTGATTGATCCCAGACGCACCGAAACCGCTGAAATGGCGGACTACCACCTTGCCGTCAAGCCGGGCACGGATGCATGGTGTCTGTCTGCTCTATCGGCCATTTTGGTGCAAGAGAACTTGGTTGCATCCACCTGGCTTGCGGAGCACACCACTGGCTATGAAGCCGTGGAAGCGGCAATGAAGAAGATCGACATCCCGCGCTATGCAGCGGTGTGTGGGGTGGATGAGGCCCTACTTCGGACCGCTGCCAGACGCATTGCCTGCGCAAAAAGTGTGTCGATGATTGAGGACCTTGGAGTGCAAATGAATTTGCATTCCACGCTTAACAGCTACCTGAATCGGTTGGTCTGGCTGCTGACGGGCAACTATGCCAAACCTGGCGCGAATAATGCCTTTGCGCCGCTTCTCAATCTCTCGAACTCCAGCAGAAGCACATCAAAGAAGTCCAGCACTAATAAACACACTGCGCCACGCAAATGGACACATAGCCCGGTGACTAACTCCAAAGTGATCATGGGCCTGATACCTTGCAACGTAATTCCTGATGAAATACTGACCACGCATCCGAAACGTTTCAGGGCGATGTTCATTGAGAGTGCCAACCCCGTGCACTCGTTGGCAGATAGTCAGCGTATGCGTGAAGCGCTGCGTGCGTTGGAGTGCAGCGTGGTGATCGACGTGGCGATGACAGAAACCGCTCGGCAAGCCGACTATGTACTGCCCGCCAGCAGCCAGTTTGAAAAGGCCGAAGCTACGTTCTTCAATCTGGAGTTTCCACGCAACGGCTTTCATTTGCGCCACCCGCACCTGGCCCCTCGACCTGGCACCCTGCCTGAAGCCGAAATTCATGCACGCCTGCTGGAGGCGATGGGCGAGTTAGATGAGTCTAACTACAGCTTTCTACGCTCTGCAGCGCGCATGGGGCGCACGGTATTTGGATTGGCGTTTGCCTGGAAATCTGTGCGCGACAAAAAGGTGGCGCGGTATGCCCCTGTGGTGTTATTTCGAACTTTAGGACCGAGCCTACCCGCAAACTTAGCGCCAGCGGCAACCCTTTGGGGAATCAGCCAGTTGTATGTAAGGGCGCAGCCTGCAGCCGCGAAGGGTGCGGGTTTTGGTGGCCCTTCGTTGCTGGGTGGCAATCGGCTTTTTGATGCAATTTTGAACAGTCCATCGGGCGTCATCTTTGGGGTCAGCCAGTACAGCGACAGCTGGAAAGCAGTGAAATTGCCCAATCACAAAATCAATTTGAACATCTCGGAGATGTTGGACGAGTTGGCGACGATTGACAGCAAGTTGCCACACCACCGCCCCGACTACCCCTACATCTTGTCGGCGGGTGAGCGACGGTCTGAGACAAGCCAAACATCAATCCGCAACCCTGAATGGATGAAAAAAGGAAGATTTGGCGTGCTGCGCATTCATCCTCAAGACGCCGCAGCGCTGGGATGCTCAGAGGGTGACTGGATTCAACTGCGTACGCCACGCGGCGTTGCTCAAGCCCCAATCGAGATGACTGACGAATTGCAGCCAGGTTTCGTATCGCTACCCAACGGTCACGGATTGGACTACACCCGCGCTGACGGCACGCTAGATCGCCGGGGAGTTTCATTGAACGAGCTCACCAACACAACCGACCGGGACCCCTACGCTGGCACGCCCTGGCACAAGTACGTGCCCGTGCATCTAGAGCGCCTGCCCCGCAGCTCGGTATCGGTTGCGTTTTCAACAATGTGCGAATGACGACCAACCTTGGGAATTGCAAGGTTGAGTAGATGGCGCTCTGGCCAACGTGAATTCAGACGGCGGGAACGTCGCCATGCTCAGGTTCACGTCTACGTGAACCAAAGACGTTTGCATAAACCCAGGTAAATTCCGCCCCCAACAAAAAAATTTGTGCCGAGTAGTAGACCCATAGCAAAATTACAACCAGCGAGCCAGCCGCACCGAAGCCCGTCACAACACCACTTCGGCCTATGTACAGCCCGATTAGAAAGCGGCCAAAGCTGAACAGCATGGCAGTAAATAGCGCACCCGTCCAGACATCTCGCCACTGCACACGGACACGGGGCATCACCTTGTAGATCACGGCAAACATTGCAGTGATCATCGCAAAAGCAGCTAAGGCGTTGCTCAGCGCGGCCAGCGCGTACCAAGCACCGAACACCGGCTCGATCCAGCGCCCCATGAGCGCTAGTACGGCGCTGAACACCAAGGACACCAACAGCAAGAAGCCGATGGCCAAAATCATGCCAAAGGAAAGTAAGCGTGCGCGCACAAGAGTCAGCCAAGTACCACCGCTCCAGCTTGCTGGCGCGCGCCAGATGCGATCCAGCGCATTCTGTAGTTCGGCAAATACCGTGGTGGCTCCAAGCAGCAGCAGTGTTAGTCCAAGCGCGGTAGCCAATGACCCCTGTTGGGGCTGACGCACACTTGCCAACAGGTCTTGCACGGCCAAGGCACCTCCACTTCCCATCAGTATTGCTAATTGCGATGCAATTTCTCCACGAGCCGCATCTTCGCCAAACACCATGCCGCCCACTGACACCACGATAAGCATCAGCGGCGCCAACGAAAACAGAGTGTAGAAGGCCAGTGCGGCGCCCATGCTGGGTGCATAGTCGTCCAGCCAGGACAATACAGTCTGGCGCATTAGCGTCCAGATAGCACTTATGGTGATAGGCATGGTTGCCACCCCAAAACTATCATGCTAGTGAGCCCACAGCAGCATTTCAGTTCGAAAACCAACAATGCGAGCCGTGGTTCTTTCGCTCCATTTCAGAACGCCAAGTCAACGTTATTACCCGCCGAGTGCTTGTTCAAAATGAAGGGGCTAAATATCTGGTCTCTATTTATCCCTGACACTGAAATCTGCATAAATCGACGGTAGCCTCACCCGTGTTGATCAGCTGTATTTTTCGTCTGCACCGACCAAGCCGCCGGCTCGTCGTCTTTGTCTGCTTCTGCCGCTGCCGCTGTTGCCTGGACCTTGCCGGGGGTGTGATGTGCAGGTGCGTATATTGCATAGACCTGCATTGGCGTTGCCCCAATATTGGTGATGTTGTGCCAAGTCCCCGCTGGAACGAGGATGCACCATCCGTTGGAAACCTCTTCTTCAAATGTCAGTTGGTCCTTGGCGCTTCCCATCTGCACCTTGCCACTACCTGCTTCTAGTCGCAAAAACTGATCCGTCTCAGGATGTGCTTCGAGACCAATGTCGCCGCCGACAGG
>JBEGPS010000133.1:0-2617 GCA_041181325.1 Pseudomonadota bacterium | reverse complement strand
CCGTGGTGGTTTAGGCCAGGCTTCTTTTGAATGGAAGGGCCAACGCATTGCCCCCAATATTTGCTACGAAGATTTGTTCGGTGAAGAACTTGGTGCCCGCTTTGTTGACCCAGCAAAGTCGCCCACCCTGTTTGCGAACGTGAGCAACTTGGGCTGGTTTGGTGACTCCATCGCCATCGACCAACATCTCAACATTTCGCGCATGCGGGCCTTGGAGTTTCAACGCCCGTTTGTGCGGGCTACCAATACCGGAGCCACGGCTATTATTGACCATGAAGGCCGTGTAACCGCGGCCTTACCCCGTATGACTGCGGGGGTGTTGAACGGAGAAGTGCAGGGGCGCATCGGTTTGACGCCCTATGCCTGGTGGGTTTCCCGTTTCGGCTTGTGGCCTTTGTGGATTGCAGCACTAACCATCGTCGCACTTGCATTGCGGACCAAGCCCGGAAAATAGCATTCCCCCCCGTAAAATCGGAGCATGCTTACATTTCAGCAAATTATTCTCCGCCTGCAAGACTACTGGGACCGCCAGGGCTGCGCACTTCTGCAACCCTACGACATGGAAGTCGGTGCCGGCACATCGCACACTGCTACGTTTCTGCGCGCCATCGGCCCCGAGCCGTGGAAGGCTGCCTACGTGCAACCTAGCCGACGCCCTAAAGACGGGCGCTATGGCGAAAACCCCAACCGACTGCAACATTACTACCAATATCAGGTGGTCTTGAAGCCAGCACCCAGCAACATCTTGGAGTTGTATCTGGGCAGCTTGGAGGCGCTAGGGTTTGACTTGAAAAAAAACGACATCCGTTTTGTGGAAGACGATTGGGAAAACCCGACGCTGGGTGCCTGGGGTCTGGGCTGGGAAGTCTGGCTAAACGGCATGGAAGTGACGCAGTTCACTTACTTCCAGCAGGTGGGCGGCATCGATTGCAAACCCATCACGGGCGAGATCACTTACGGACTGGAGCGCTTGGCCATGTACCTGCAGGGCGTGGACAACGTGTACAACCTGAAGTGGACCGATACGCTCACCTATGGGGACGTTTACAAACAAAACGAAGTGGAACAGTCCACCTACAACTTTGAGCACAGCGACGCTGACTTCTTGTTCACAGCCTTTACGGCGCATGAGAAGCAAGCCAAGCACCTGATGGAACAGCAACTTGCGCTGCCTGCCTATGAGCAAGTGCTGAAATGCGCCCACAGCTTCAATCTGCTGGACGCCCGCGGAGCCATTAGCGTGACGGAACGCGCAGCCTACATTGGCCGCATTCGCAATTTGGCCCGTGGCGTAGCGCAAAGCTACTTTGAGAGCCGTGAACGCCTTGGTTTCCCCATGGCGCCTCGCGAGTGGGTCGAACAGATGACAAAGAAGGCTGCCTGAGCGCACGGAACAACTGACATGACAACAAAAAACCTTCTGGTCGAACTGTTTGTAGAAGAGCTGCCGCCCAAGGCGCTCAAGAAATTGGGCGAGGCGTTTTCAAGCGTCCTGGCCGATTCACTCAAAGCGCAAGGCTTGGCCGATACGGGCGCAGCAGTGACGCATTTCGCCTCACCCCGACGCCTTGCAGTGCATGTGACGTCAGTGGCGGTGCAGGCAGCCGACAAAGCCGTTTCGCAAAAGCTGATGCCCGTCACCGTGGGACTGGACGCTTCCGGTAACGCAACTCCCGCGTTGCTGAAGAAACTGCAAGCGCTGGGCGCAGATGCGTCAGTCGTTGCGGGTCTCAAACGCGCGCAGGACGGCAAAGCCGAAGCACTGTTTTTCGAGAGTAACGTCAAGGGCGCAACCTTGGCCGATGGGCTGCAAAAAGCATTGGAAGACGCCATTGCCAAGCTACCCATTCCCAAGGTCATGACCTACCAGTTGGAAAGCGCGTGCGAGTTGCCTGGCTGGTCCAGCGTGAGCTTTGTGCGCCCCGCGCACGGCTTGGTGGCGCTGCACGGCGCAGAAGTGGTGCCATTGCAGGTGCTGGGCCTCACATCCGGCAATACCACCCAGGGCCACCGCTTTGAAGCGGCTGTGTCGCCTGTGGTGATAGCCAACGCTGATGTGTATGCCACCACCCTGGCCAAAGATGGCGCCGTGATTGCCAGTTTTGCAGAGCGCCGCGCCGACATCGTGCGCCAGCTCGCCGCAGCGGCAGTCAAAGTTGGTGGTGGCTGTAAGCCCATCGACGACGATGCGCTGCTGGACGAAGTGACAGCGCTGGTCGAGCGCCCCAACGTGCTGATCTGCGAGTTTGAGCCGCAGTTTTTGGATGTGCCCCAAGAGTGCCTGATTCTCACCATGAAGGCCAACCAGAAGTACTTCCCGCTGCTGGATGCTGCCAACAAGCTCACTAACCAATTTTTGGTCGTGAGCAACATCACACCGGACGACGCCAGCCTGGTCATCGGCGGTAACGAACGTGTGGTGCGCCCGCGGTTGGCGGATGCCAAATTTTTCTTTGACCAGGACCGCAAGAAAACGCTGGCTTCGCGCGTAGAAGGTCTCGGCAAAGTGGTGTACCACAACAAGCTGGGCACTCAGGGTGAGCGCGTGGAGCGCGTTCGCGCTATCGCGAAAGCGATTGCCGCGCAGTTGGGTGACGCGACACTGGTGGCACAAGCC
>JBEGPS010000132.1:0-8851 GCA_041181325.1 Pseudomonadota bacterium | reverse complement strand
CACGATGCGGATGGAGTCCGATGCGTCGATACCGATGGCGAGCCCGCCCCCGGAGGCGGATGGGCTTGCGCCTGATACCGATTTGCTACTCGCAAAGCTGTTTTGTGAGGCACCGGGCGTAAGCCCATCTGCCGCAGCGAGCAGAGAGTACACAGCCAAAGGCTCTGCGACCTCGTGCACTACGCCCATCGCGGCGGCGTAGTCGCGCAGCGCTTTGCCGGTGTGCGATGTGGAATGCAGCATCACATCTTCTGGCGTGCCGTGAGCCACCACTTCGCCACCGGCGTCACCACCTTCAGGCCCCAAGTCAATTAACCAGTCAGAGGCACGAATCACATCGAGATTGTGTTCAATCACCACCAGCGAATGGCCCGCATCCAGCAGCTTGCGCAGTGCGCGCATGAGCTTGGCGATATCGTCAAAGTGCAGGCCAGTGGTGGGTTCGTCCAGCATGAACAGCGAACCACGTCTGGCCAAAAACTGCTTGCTGGCGCTAGCGCCCTTGGCAGCTTCTGCCAAAAAGCCTGCCAGCTTGAGGCGCTGTGCCTCGCCGCCCGATAGCGTGGGCACCGGTTGCCCCAGCTTCACGTACTCCAAGCCCACATCCATGATGGGCTGCAACACGCGAATCACTTCACGGTCGCCACTGAACAGGTCGGCCGCCTCGCTGACCGTCAGGTCCAACACATCGGCCACATTGACATTGCGACCTTTGCGTTCAATGGTGACTTCCAGAATCTCAGGCCGGTAGCGTTTGCCATCGCAGTCGGGGCAACGCAAATACACGTCACTCAGGAACTGCATTTCCACATGCTCAAAACCCGAGCCACCGCAGGTGGGGCAGCGACCATCGCCGCTGTTAAAGCTGAACTTGCTGGCGGTGTAGCTGCGCTCTTTGGACAAAGGCGCCCCCGCAAAAATCTCGCGCAGTGCGTCCCATGCGCCCACATAGCTCACGGGGTTGGAGCGGGCAGTTTTGCCAATGGGGGACTGGTCTACAAACACCACTTCACTGAGCTGCTCGGCCCCCAATAGGCGCGCATGGGCACCGGGGGCTTCGGTGGCTTTACCGAAATGGCGCAGCAGCGCAGGGGCCAGCACATCTTGGATCAGTGTGGACTTGCCGGAACCGGACACGCCAGTCACGCAAACCAGACGCTGCAGCGGAATTTCTACCGAAATATTTTTCAGGTTGTGCTCAGTCACACCCTCCAAAATCAACCGTGGGGTGTTCATGGCCACCATGCGCTTGAAGCCCATGCCCACTTGCTTGCGCCCGCCCAGGTAGGCACCGGTCATGGTGTCGGCACTTTTCAAAGCTTCGGTGCTGCCATCAAACACTATTTGGCCGCCCTTTTCGCCCGGGCCGGGGCCCATGTCGATCATGCGGTCGGCAGCCAGCATCACTGCAGGGTCGTGCTCCACCACCACCAGTGTGTTGCCCGCATCGCGCAGGCGCTGCATGGCCACGATGATGCGATTCATGTCGCGCGGGTGCAGGCCAATGCTCGGCTCATCCAGCACAAACAAGGTGTTGACCAGCGAGGTGCCCAGCGCCGTGGTCAGGTTGATGCGCTGTACCTCGCCGCCCGATAGCGTGCGGCTCTGGCGGTCCAGCGTGAGGTAGCCGATGCCCACATCGCAGAGGTATTTAAGGCGCGTGCCCACCTCTTCAAACAATAACTTAAGTGTTCTAAATTCTGCCTCTGACGCCCCCCCCGCCGACAAAGCCACCTGTCCCAGCCCTAGGTCCAGTTGCAGCGAGTCAAAAAACCGTTTTAGTTTGTCCAACGACATCAGCATCATGTCGTGCAGGCACAACCCTGGCAACGCCTCCAACTGCTCGCGCGACCACTTTACGCCTTGAGGCATAAAGCGTTTGGCGGGCGGCAACACCGCATCGGCCTGTACTTTGGTGCCAATGCGCCACAGCAAACTTTCGGTTTTTAGGCGCGCACCGCCGCAAGTGCCGCATGGCGTGTAGCTTCGGTACTTGGACAGCAACACCCGGATGTGCATCTTGTAGGCCTTGCTCTCCAGGTATTCAAAGAAGCGGTCCACGCCGAACCAGTGCTGGTTCCACTTGCCGTTCCATTGGGGCGAGCCCTTAAAGACCCAATGCTTTTGCTCTGCGGTCAGCTTATACCAAGGCGTATCGCGGGGAATGCCCGCGGCTTCGGCATGGCGCATCAGGTCGTCCTGGCACTCTTGCCAGGCGGGTGTCTGCATGGGCTTGACTGCGCCCGCGCGCAGCGTGAGTTTGTCATTGGGAATGACCAATCCATAGTCCACCCCCACCACGCGGCCAAAGCCACGGCAGGCCTCGCATGCGCCAACGGCCGAGTTAAAGCTGAACATGGACGCAATCGGGTCGCTATAGCGAATATCGCTTTGCGGACAGTGCAGCCCGGTGGAAAAGCGCCAAACTTCCGGGTTGGGGATTGCTACAGTTTCAATAGCTGATTGCGCCCTATCGACGGGAGCTATAGCCTCATTGAGCACATAAACATTGAGCCGCCCACTGCCGCGCTTGAGGGCGACTTCGATCGCTTCCAGCGCACGGGCTTTTTCTACGGAATCCAAACGGAAGCGATCGGCCACCACGTCCAGAACTTTACGGGGCCCGCTGATGGTGGCCACTTCGCGTTCCGCTTGCACCCGGGTAAAGCCGCTGGCACTGAGCCACTGCGTTACTTCTTCGGGCGAGGTTCCAGCGGGCAACTCCACTGGAAACGTAAGCACAAGCCGCGGATTTTCGGCTGCCAAGGCGCGCCGGACCAACTCGGTATAAATGGTTTCCGGCGTGTCGTGTTGCACCGGCAAGGCGGTGTGCTTGTCAAACAGATGTCCCGCACGCGAGAACAAGAGCTTCAGGTGGTCATTCAACTCCGTCATGGTGCCCACGGTAGAACGACTGGAACGCACCGGGTTGGTTTGGTCGATGGCAATGGCCGGGGGCACGCCCTCCACTTTGTCCACCGCCGGCTTGTCCATACGGTCTAAGAACTGGCGCGCATACGCACTAAAAGTTTCAACATACCGGCGCTGGCCTTCGGCATACAGCGTGTCGAACACCAAGCTGGACTTACCTGACCCGCTTGGGCCAGTGACAACGGTCAACTCGCCCGTGCGGATGTCGAGGTCAATGTTTTTGAGATTGTGCTGTCGCGCCCCGCGAATGCGGATGGTGCCCTGTGACATAGTGAATGCTCTCCGTGAAGGGGAGAGTCATTCTAGACACGAGTGATTACCCTTTGAGTGCGCGCTCTAAATCACGCGAGAGCTTGGGGCCAACGGCCTCTTGTATTTTGGGAAACAGTGCAAGTAGCTCTGCGTAGCCTGCCGCCGATTCGACGGACAAATTCAGCCTAAAACCGCGCAAGCCTAAACCTGCAGTCAATGCAGTGGCAATTGGTTTTGCATCCGCGTAACGCTCTTGTTGCGTACGGTTGCTGATGGGCTCTGGTGGGGCGCTTGCCAATGCTGACGGCGCAGTAACGGCCTGATCGCTTGCAACAGCACTCAAAAAACCTTGCGCCTGCATGTAGTCCACATCGTCTTGGGTAATACCCAGGCCAGAGGCGGCTATTAGTACCTGTTGAACGGTTTTAATACCGTCAAACAAGATAAATGTTGAGCGCTGGCGTGCTGAAAAAAGCGGCGAGCGCTCTTTGAATGCCAACTGACCTGTCTCTGTTTTTATTAATCGCATCTGATTATTTTAGATGCGTTAAATAGTTGGCACATAAAAATTATTTTGTAGCGCTGGCAGCACTTGCAGGAGTAGCGGCTGCTGGTGCCTCGGCGTGTACAGGTTCACCATGCTTTTCACCACTCATATCGATATCACCACCTTTGCTCAAAATGAAGAGCGCAGCACCTGCGAACACAATAAATCCGACCACAATTTTCCACATACCATTTCCTTCAAAAAAAAAGGCTCTCAAGGAGAGCCCGTAATACTTCCTGGCCTCAAACGGCCAGGAAGTTAACTCAGCTTACGCTTAATCGTTAGCGTAGATGTCCACGTCTTTGGTTTCTTTAACAAACAACACGCCGATGACAAATGTCACGCCAGCAATGATGATGGGGTACCACAAGCCGTTGTACATGTTACCGGTTTGGGCCACGATCGCAAAAGCGGTTGTAGGCAACAAGCCACCAAACCAACCGTTACCAATGTGGTAAGGCAAGCTCATGGATGTGTAACGGATACGGGTTGGGAACATCTCAACCAACATAGCAGCAATAGGACCGTACACCATGGTCACCAAAATCACCAAGTAGGTGAGGATGGCAATAACAGTAACTTTGTCGAACTTGGCCATATCAGCTTTTGCTGGGTAGTTGGCAGCCTTCAAAGCAGCAGCCAAATTGTTACCCAACAGAATGCCACCGGCAGTTTTCTCGTTGCTCATGTCTTTAACAGACTTGGTAGCGGCTTCAACAGCTTTAGGATCCTGCGGCTGAGCAGCGGTGACTTCAGCCAATTTGGCTTCAGCTTTTGCCTTGGCAGCAGCGATGTCTTCAGGCGTGTACTTCACGTTAACGACCGTCTCACCAACCTTGATGGTTGCAGGAGTGCCTGCAGGAGCTTCAACGTTGTCGTAGCTCACGGAAGCGCCAGCCAAACGTTGCTTAGCAACATCGCAAGAGCTGGTGAACTTCACAGTACCTGTGGGGTTGAACTGGAATGAGCACTCTTTAGGATCAGCAGTCACTGTAACTTTGTTTGCAGCTTGTGCAGCGGCCAAATCAGGGTTAGCGGCTTTGGTCAACGCAGTGAATACTGGGAAGTATGTCAGTACAGCTAGCAAGCAACCGGCCATGATGATTGGCTTACGACCAATTTTGTCGGACCAAGCACCAAACACTAGGAAGAATGGCGTGCCGATGATCAAGGAGATAGCCACCATGATGTTGGCAGTTGCGCCATCCACCTTCAACGCTTGCGTCAAGAAGAACAAAGCGTAGAACTGACCCGAGTACCACACCACGGCTTGACCAGCAGTCAAACCAACCAGTGCCAAGATAACGATCTTCAAGTTTTTCCATTGACCGAAAGATTCAGACAAAGGTGCTTTGGAAGTCTTGCCTTCAGCCTTCATTTTGGTGAACGCTGGGGATTCATTCATGCTCAAACGGATGTAAACCGAAACGGCCAACAACAGAATGGACACGATGAAAGGAACACGCCAGCCCCAATCTGCGAAAGCAGCTTCACCGATCACGGTACGGGTACCCAAAATCACCATCAACGACAGGAACAAGCCCAAAGTCGCGGTCGTTTGAATCCATGAAGTGTAGGCACCACGCTTGCCTTGAGGGGCGTGCTCAGCCACGTAAGTAGCGGCACCACCGTACTCACCACCCAATGCCAAACCTTGCAACATACGCAACGCGATCAAGATGACGGGAGCAGCTACGCCGATGGTGGCGTAGTTAGGCAGAACACCCACGATAAACGTGGACAAGCCCATAATCAGAATGGTCACCAAGAAGGTGTATTTGCGACCAATCATGTCGCCCAAACGACCAAACACCAACGCGCCGAAAGGGCGCACGATGAAGCCTGCGGCAAACGCGAGCAAAGCGAAAATGAAGGCAGAGCCTTCATCCAAGCCGCTGAAAAACTGCTTGGCAATAATTGCGGCCAAAGAACCGTACAAGTAAAAGTCGTACCACTCAAAAACAGTACCGAGCGAAGAAGCGAAGATAACTTTCTTCTCTTCTGCGGACATCGGGCGTGGGGCTGTAGTTGCCATGCGTGAATCTCCAGTTATAAATAAATATTGACCGACCAACTCGGTCAGTGCACCGGACTATGGGCACTGGTTCTGACCCATATCTGACGGCACCCCAACAGCGTCTTACCCAAACTTCCTTGCAACTTACAAAGCACGGGTTAACCCTTTGTATTTTTTTCTCAATGTGGGAAAACCAACGGATTTACTTGCTTCTTTGGCGATACACAAGCGACGGTGATAAGGGAAAGCACCAATATTCCCGACTAAAATTTAGGGGCTTTGACAGACTGTCTAAGTGGTGACTAAGGCTGCGCAAATCCCGCAGCCGCGAATTTCGCGCGCGCCGCATCGGACTGCATGAAACGCAACAATTGCTGTCCCGCTTCACTGCTACCAACTGCTGCGACTGAATACACCGTGCGCAGGCTATACGGCGCTGGAAGCCCGCCCACAAACGTGACATCTGGCAGCGGCACAATTTCGCTGGACTGGCTCACCCCTAGGGCATACGTGCCGTTTGCCACGCCATGGATCACATCAACGCCAAAAGGTAAGACGGTAATGCGTGGCGCCAGCGCCTCGCGCAGACCCATGGCATCGATTACCTTGGAAAAATGCAACCCCGAAGTCGCTCCGCGTGCACCGTCGGCGTGGCTGATCGTTGTGGCGCTAAGTAGGGTTTGCCGCAAGGCCGCTTCCGTCGAGATATCTGGCACGGGCGCACCGCGTTTAACTGCAAGCCCGGCAACCACAATGCCGACGTCACTTCGCATGGGTGCTGCCACAAATCCCTTTTGCGCCAGCGCATCCACCGCTGCACTGGACAGCATGACCACATCCACGGGCGCGCCAGCCAGCACTCGGTCCCTCAGCGCCCCGACCGTATCGAACTCAGCGCGCAGCGTATTGCCTGTAGCACGCTGGTAGTCCGGGGCCAACATTTCATACGCAGCCTTGGCGGCACCAGCCACAAAAACCCGAACCTCTGCAGCTTGGACCGTAGTTGCGAATACCAAACATAAAAGTGCAGGTGCCTTGAAAAGCAAATTTTGAATAAGTCTCATCGGATCAATCTCTGGGTTGAAAACACACACGGCGAAGTGCCTGCACTATTATGGTCAATGCCAGAATATGGCACCCACCACTAAAAACAAGAGGACGACACAATGACAAATATTTCAAAACGCGGGCTGCTGCAAACCAGTGGCCTCATGACTGTGGGCGCAGTGCTGGGATGCGCAGCACCGGGCGAAGCGCAAGTCAAGATAGCCACCCCATTTGCGGTACCCGCCACTTACATTCCCATCGTCGGCTCGGATGAGATGTTTCCGGTGCGCCGCATCTATTGCATCGGCCGCAATTACGCAGCCCACGCACGCGAAATGGGCTCCGACCCCACACGCGAACCACCGTTCTTTTTTCAAAAGCCCACGGATGCCATTCAGTATGTAGCCACAGGCACCGTAGCAGACCACCCCTACCCCAGCCTGACCAAAAACTACCACTACGAGGCCGAATTGGTTGCGGCGCTGGGCAAAGGAGGCCGCAACATTGCGATCGACAAGGCGCTGGAATACGTCTACGCCTATTCGCTGGGCCTGGACATGACGCGCCGCGACCTGCAGCGCGCTATGGGCGATGAGAAAAAGCCCTGGGAAATTGGCAAGAGCTTTGACCGTTCGGCCCCCATTGGCGCACTCCACAAAGTGGCGAAGACCGGACACTTTACGCAGGGCAGCATCTGGCTGAAAGTGAACGGCCAGACCAAGCAGAGCGCCAACCTGAACCAGATGATCTGGTCGGTCGCTGAACAAATTGTGAAATTATCTGAAGCTTTCGAGCTATTCCCTGGGGACATCATCTACTCAGGCACCCCAGAAAACGTAGGCCCAGTAGTGCGCGGCGATGTGATCGAAATGCACATCGACGGATTGCCCAACCTGAGCGTCAAAATAGTCTAAGGCAACTGCCGCAAAGGGATGAAGGCCCTTGCGGCCAGATCAACGAGCGCCCGTCAAAGGTGTCTTCCTGGATGGATAGGTTCCATCCTCTGCAATTTACTGACGTGCGGTACCCACCGGAATAGTTGCCGCGCAATCCCATTGAGGTCCGTCAAACCAAGCGCTGTTTTCCAGATAGTCGCGTAGCATGGGCAAGCCGTCCAGCCCCCAGAAGACCTTGCCATCCACCTCAAACGCAGGCACCCCAAACACGCCTGCGGCAATGGCGGCTTCGGTGTGGGACTTGAGTTGCGCTTTGACGGTTGCATCCGTCGGGCTGCGTTCAGGGGCCAGTTCTTGGGTTAGGGCGTCAAGCCGCGCGGCATCGGCAGCATCGGCACCACCTGCCCACACATGCCGGAACAGCGTTTCACATGCGTAGCGGTTGGGCAAGCCCAGTGAATCCGTGGCCACCCCCAAACGCAGCAGACCCAGGGGGTTGAACGGATGGGCTGCGGGCATGTCCAGGGCGATGCCTTTGCTGTGGGCCAGCCACTGCACCTGGCGGTAAGTCCAATCGCGCTTGGCAGGAATTTCTGCAGGCCCAAGCTGACCGTGGTGCTTGAGCAGTGCCGCAAATAACACCGGCTTATAGGTCACCGAGTACCCCAAGCCCATCAGTGCATGGGGCAACTCTTCAAACGCCAGATAGGCGTAGGGTGAGATGAAGTCCAAATAGAACGTGATGTGTTTCATGGGGCTCGTGTCCGTGCACTAATTAAAGGCGGTGGGGTGCGTCTGCGCAAGGCGGGTGGACAAGGTGCTCCACAGCACTTTCTTCTCGGCGTCGCCTATGCGGCTCCATTCGCGAATTTCGTCAATGGTACGAAAGCACCCTTCACACAAACCGCTGCCCGTGTCCATGCGGCACACCGACACGCACGGCGAAGGCAGGTTTTCGGCCATAGCCCTCACGGAGACTGCGCGAGCAGCTAGCATTTTAATAGCGTTTTCACGTAGCAGAAGATCATCTTTACTGGCAGTCTCGGGCACTTCCACCACGTTGGCGACGGGCGCTCCCGTGAGGGTCACCAAGTCTTGCGGATGCAACTGAAACACACCATGCGGGTGGCCTGCCGCCGCCCAGACTTGCTCAAAACGGAA
>JBEGPS010000131.1:0-2891 GCA_041181325.1 Pseudomonadota bacterium | reverse complement strand
TGCGCGGGATTTTTTCGCCGGCGGCCACGTCGATGACGTAGATCGTCAAATCGCTCAGTTCAGGGCTGAAGGTGGCGGCCAGGTTGTCGCCGCCCGATTCGATGAAGACGATGTCGGCATTGGGGAACTGGCGCAGCATGCGGTCCACCGCTTCGAGGTTGATCGAGGCGTCTTCGCGGATGGCGGTGTGCGGGCAGCCGCCCGTCTCCACACCCATGATGCGTTCGGGCGCCAGCGCGCCGGCCACGGTGAGCAAGCGCTGGTCCTCCTTGGTGTAGATGTCGTTGGTGACGACCACCAAATCCCAGCGATCGCGCATGGCCTTGCACAGCATTTCCAAGAGCGTGGTTTTGCCGGAGCCCACGGGGCCGCCGATGCCCACGCGCAGGGGGGGTAACAGCTTGGTACGGTTGGGAACGTGGTGCAGTGTAGACATAGAAAGTGCTATTAAATTAGGAGCTGGTTACGCAGTTTGGGCGGGGGCTAGAGGTCTATTAGGACCTAAATAATCGTGAATATTGCACTTCGTGCTGTGCGCTCAGAATAGCCAGCATGGGCGAGAAGGCTTGGCGGGTGTCGTCGGTCACGGCCAGGGCGTGGTCGATGGCGGCTGGTATCTCGGCGGTTAATCCACTCAAGATACGCTGCCCGGCGCTTTGGCCTAGTGGCACGCTTTTGATGGCGGCCTGCACCATGTTCTCCGCCCAGCCGAAGGCGTAGGCCAGCAGGCAGTCGCGTACCGGGGCACCTGTGCTACTTGCGGCCAGCGCGAAGGCTATCGGGTAGGTAGGCTCTTGCGCGGCGAGCAGGGCAATTTGTCCGGGCGTGGCGGTGGTGTGGTTCTTCAGCCATTCCAGCAGGCTTTTACCCATTTGCTCGGTTTGCGCGCGCAGCTCGGCGCTCTCGCGTGTGTGCAGCACCCAGGCATTGAGCGCGCCTACGCGGGCAAAGTCTTCCGCGCGCCAGGCGGCAATGCCTTGTGCCACGGCAGGCAAATCGCTCCGTGAGAGCGACAGGTGCAAATGGTCAACCAGCCAGGCGAATGCTTCGTTTTCTGTAGCGGCCCGCGCTGTGTCTACAGCGGTTTCAAGGCATTCTGAGTAAGAAAACCCGCCAATGGGCAAGGCCGGAGAGGCCAGCCACATGAGCTGCATCAGGCTGCTGTCTAGCATGGAGCGCGTGCTACTTAGTGGCCGTGATTGCAATCAGGCCCATGCACATGGGGCTTGCCCTGCACCGTAACGGGAATGCCGCCCAGCGTGGCCGCGTGGTCATGGCGGTGACCATGGTCGCTATGTTCATGCCCGTGATCGTGTCCATGCGAATGACCGACATGGTGCCCGCCCGTGGCGTAAGCGCCGTTCTCGGGCTCAAACGCCTCGTCCACCGCATTCACAATCAGGTGCATGGCGCGCAGCATGTCGGCCAGCACATGGTCAGGCTCGATCTTCAGGTGGTCGGGTTTGAGTTCGATCGGCACATGGCGGTTGCCCAGGTGGTAGGCGGCGCGGATCAGGTCGTACGGTGTGCCGTGGTTGCTGCAGTGGGTGATTTTTAGTACCGACTGCGGTGCAGCGTGCACTTGGATGAGCGAGCCGTCTTCGGCCACCAGCACGTCACCACCGCGCACCACGGTGCCACGCGGCAAAAAAATGCCCAGCTTCCGGTCTTGGCTGTCGGTGGCGTCAAAGCGGCTTTTCTGGCGCACGTCCCAATCCAGTTCGACGGTGGCGGCGCGTTTGAGCAGCACGGGTGAGAGCCCTGCGCCTTGCGCCAGGACTTTAGAAACTTGCAGCATGGTGGTTAGAACAAAAAGTAGCGTTGGGCCAAGGGTAACTTGACCGCGGGTTCGCAGGTCAGCAACTGGCCGTCGGCGCGCACGCTGTAAGTCTGCGCATCAATCTCCATCACGGGCAGGTAGCTGTTGTGCACCATGTGCTGCTTGCGCACACCGCGAATGTTTTTCACAGCAGCCACGTTTTTGGCCAGACCAAAGCGCTCTTTAATGCCCGCGTTCAACCCGGCTTGGGACACGAAGGTGAACGAGCCCTTGTGCAGCGCGCCGCCAAATGCGCCAAACATCGGGCGGTAGTGCACCGGTTGCGGTGTGGGGATGCTGGCGTTCGGGTCGCCCATGGCGGCAAACGCTATGAAACCGCCTTTGAGAATTAGCGCCGGTTTGACGGCAAAGAAGGCAGGCTTCCAAACCACCAGATCGGCCCATTTGCCCACCTCGATGCTGCCCACCTCGTGGCTGATGCCGTGGGCGATAGCGGGGTTGATGGTGTACTTGGCGATGTAGCGTTTGGCGCGGAAGTTGTCGTTGCGCACACTGTCTTCAGGCAGCGTACCGCGTTGTGCCTTCATCTTGTCCGCCGTTTGCCAGGTGCGGATGATGACCTCGCCCACGCGGCCCATGGCCTGGCTGTCGCTGCTCATCATGCTGATAGCGCCCAGGTCGTGCAGGATGTCCTCAGCCGCAATCGTTTCCTTGCGGATGCGGCTCTCGGCAAAAGCCAGGTCTTCGGCAATGCCAGCGTCCAAGTGGTGGCAAACCATCAGCATGTCCACATGCTCGTCCAGCGTGTTGTGGGTGTAGGGCATGGTGGGGTTGGTGGAGCTGGGTAAAAAGTTGGCTTGCCCTACCACCTTGAGAATGTCAGGGGCGTGGCCGCCACCCGCACCTTCTGTGTGGAAGGCGCACAGGCCTCTGCCCTTGGTCGCGGCAATGGTGTTTTCTACAAAGCCGGATTCATTGAGCGTGTCGGAGTGGATGGCCACCTGCACGTCGGTCTCGTCCGCCACGTCCAGGCAGTTGCTGATGGCCGCGGGCGTGGTGCCCCAGTCTTCGTGCAGCTTGAGGCCAATCACCCCCGCGTTCACTTGCTCGT
>JBEGPS010000130.1:0-2523 GCA_041181325.1 Pseudomonadota bacterium | reverse complement strand
AATCGTGAATTTCGGTCACCGTGCCCACGGTGGAGCGCGGGTTGTGGCTGGTGGCTTTTTGCTCAATGCTGATGGCGGGCGACAGGCCCTCAATCAGGTCCACATCGGGCTTGTCCAAGCGGCCCAAAAACTGGCGGGCGTAGGCCGAGAGGCTTTCTACATAGCGGCGCTGGCCTTCGGCGTACAGCGTGTCAAACGCAAGGCTGGATTTGCCCGAACCCGACAAACCCGTGATGACCACCAACTGATTGCGCGGAATATCGAGGTCGATGTTTTTCAGGTTGTGCGTGCGCGCCCCGCGAATGCTGATGTTTCGCATGGCAGAGGGATGGTTCAGGGCTTGGCCTAAGTAGGCGCCGTCAGAAGGTGCGTTCACTGGACACTCAAAATAAAAGGGCAACCCGCCATGATAGTGGCGGTGCAAGTCATGTGCTGTGAATGCGGGACAATAGCTGGCTGTGACGATCAACTTAAGCCCCACCCCGACCCCCACCTCAGACGACAGTCCCAACATGACGCCGATTGAGCGACGTGCCAGTTTCACGCTCGCGTCCATTTTTTCGCTTCGGCTGCTCGGTTTATTTTTGGTGATGCCCGTTTTTGCGCTGGAGGCGCGCAAGTACCCCGGCGGGGATGACCCCGCGCTGATTGGCTTGGCCATGGGCATCTACGGTTTGACGCAAGGCCTGCTGCAAATTCCATTTGGCATGGCGTCGGATCGACTGGGCCGCAAGCGCGTGATTCTGTTTGGTCTGGTGGTGTTTGCCTTGGGCAGTTTGTATGCAGGAAGTGCAGACTCTCTTTGGGAGCTTTTGGTAGGTCGAGCCCTTCAGGGTGCGGGTGCCGTGTCAGCCGCGGTGACAGCTTTGTTGGCCGATCAAACCCGTGACGTGGTGCGCACCAAAGCGTTGGCTCTGGTCAGCGCTGGCATTGGGCTGATGTTTGCCTTGTCGCTGGTGGTGGCGCCTGTGTTGGTGGTCCACATTGGCTTGTCCGGTTTGTTTTTTCTCACAGCCGTGCTGGCTGTGATGGGTATGGGGGTTGTGGTGTGGGCCGTGCCACCTGAGCCCGCCGTTCTTAAAGATGCGGGGCGCGGTGGCTTGCGTCAAGTGTTGTCAAACCCCGCATTGCTGCGCTTGAACATCGGCGTGTTTGTGCTCAATGCAGTGCAACTGGCCATGTGGGTGGTGGTGCCCGCCATGTTGGTGCAAGCGGGTTGGCTTAAAGACGACCATTGGCAAATTTATTTGCCAGCGGTGTTGGGCTCTTTTGTGGTGATGGGTGGCGTGTTTCCTTTGGAGCGCCGTGGCTATTTGCGCGCCGTCTTTTTAAGCGCCATTGCCTTGCTGGTTTTGGTGCAGCTGGCCTTTCTGTGGGTGTCGTCGGATTCGCCCAGCATCACGTGGATGGCCTGGTTGTTGTTTGCTTTCTTTTGTGGCTTCAACGTGTTGGAAGCTACGCAGCCCAGCATGGTGTCGCGCATCGCGCCCGCTTCTTCGCGCGGGGCCGCCATGGGCATTTACAACACATTGCAGTCGTTGGGCTTTTTTGCGGGTGGCTTGATGGGCGGCCAGTTGGCTAAAAGTTATGGCACACAAGGTCTGTTTTTAACTAGCGCGGCACTCATGTTGCTGTGGCTGGTGGTAGCTTGGCCCATGGTGGCACCTCAGCGTGCAGCCCCTTCCGCAAAGACCCCATAATTAGCCCTTATCTGGAGGAATTTACCCATGGCATCTGTTAACAAAGTCATTCTCGTCGGCAATTGTGGCCGCGACCCCGAAATACGCTACTTGCCCAGCGGCCAAGCCGTGGCCAATGTGAGCGTGGCGACATCGAGCAAGCGCAAAGACAAAAACAGCGGCGAGATGATCGAAGATACGCAGTGGCATCGTGTCACCTTTTATGACCGCTTGGCCGAAATCGCTGGCGAATACGTCAAAAAAGGCCGCCCCATTTACGTGGAAGGCCGTTTGAAATACGGCGTGTACACCGACAAAACCACAGGCGTGGAAAAAAATACTGTCGACATCATTGCGACAGAGCTGCAACTCTTGGGCGGCCGTGAAGGCATGGGCGCACCGAGCGGCGGTGGCGAAGAAGGCGGCGGAGGCTACAGCCGCCCAGCGGCAGCACCACGCGCCGCAGCACCAGCAGCGCAACGCCCTGCGGCGGCAGCGCCTGCCAAGGGTGGGTTTGATGACATGGATGATGACATTCCGTTTTGATCTGCTGACGTAAATTTAACGTGCAAAAAAAACCGACGGGCGCAAGCCAGTCGGTTTTTTTTCGCCTCTTTGTAAATAAGGGGCTGTAACGACTCGAAGATTAAAAAGTTGACCAAAATAATTAAATATTTACGTCAACAGTTGCGTATTTCATACCGTTGTTAGATCACTCCGATATTGGAGCTGTTCCAAAACCTAAAAGGAAATTTTGTATGAACAAGTTGATTGCCTCTTTGATCGTTGGTGCTTTCTCTGCTGCCGCGTTCGCAACCACACCGGTTGCAGCAGTGGCAACTCC
>JBEGPS010000129.1:0-8906 GCA_041181325.1 Pseudomonadota bacterium | reverse complement strand
ATCCTGTGGAAATTGCGATACAAAAAAAATTGCAGTCATTGGCAAAAACAACGCAAACAGGCAGCAAATTAGATGAAATATCTAAGGTTTTTGATTCATATCTCAATCCAAATTTGACAAGGTGGAACCCTAAACACCCGAATGCAAACGCATATAACGGAATGGCCCCCATTGAAGGCGAAGAACTTAAGCAAGTTATTGCGCTGCGTGATGCTGCAAAAAGGCTGGGGAAGCCAGATTTAGGTGACAGCGGCTCCCTCTACAAAATAGACCTACCCGACAACCAGATCGCCAAGATGCTGGATTGGGATGCCCCAATGACTGGGCAATCTGATTTATACAAACAAGTGGCAAAAGAAAAAGAGTTGCCATATCGCGGCAACACGCCAAAAGGCGGAATGGATATCTACAACAGCCTTGTGGATCAATTGGGAAGTCCTGAAGCTGCAACCAAGTTTCTACGCGACCAAGGCATCCCAGGCATCCGCTATCTAGACGGCGGCTCGCGTGGCGCAGGGCAGGGCAGCAGCAATTTTGTCGTGTTCCCCGGCAATGAGAACATATTGCAAATTCTGGAGCGCAACGGCCAGCCCGTCAACGCCCTGCGCGGCCTGCTTGAGCGCTAAATCTACAGCTTAGCCGCCAGATCGCTGGCAGTCGGGTTGAAACGCCGCCAAAGCGGCAGCCGCAGCACTGGCAGCCGCTGGTGCAGGTGCCGTTTTCGCTGAGCCTACAAATTAAAATAAAGATCTGGCGAAGATTTCAAAAATTTGAGCCGCAAATCTGACTCAGGCAGCGCCTGCACAAAGTACCACGCCAATTCGCCGTTTGGCAGCTTGTCAAGCGAGCCGTGTGCCACACCATCAACAACCAAAACGGGGATGTTGTAGCTGCTGGCTGGGTGATCTGTTGTTAGTTCAAATTCCATTGATTTCTCCTGGTTGCATAAATCTACAGCTTAGCCGCCAGATCGCTGGCGGTTGGGTTGAAATAGATCATAAGAAAAGCATCATGCGGCAACGATGCGTCAACGGATGCGGCAACGATCGTCATAAGTTAGCGCCTCCTTACCTGTAAACCCACTGTTTTTGTGGTGCCCGGGGCCGGAATCGAACCGGCACGGATTTCTCCGGGGGATTTTGAGTCCCACTGCGAAATGAGCACTGGCGCGGCCTGCAGCTTGATAATTGCCGCATCATTTTCAGAATTTTTTGTCAATTTTCCCAATGACAAAAAAACATGCGGCAACGGTTTCATCGCACCGCCTTGAGTTTGGTTGCCCTGGTCCGGTAGTGGTCTGAGGTCAGCTTTTTGCTGCTGTGCTGCAGCAGCGCGCTGGCGGCGTCCATGTCCTCGGCCAGGTCGGCTGCGCGCTTTCTGGTGTCGCGCAGGTACATCGCCTTGATGTCGTCGGCCAGCTTGGGATTGGCGGCCGCAGCGGCTATCCGTGCCCTGTCGTAGCGGGTGCGCAGCATGGACGCCGACACCTCGCGCCCGGTTGGCGTGGTCAGCAGCATCACGCAGTCGGCCTGGCCGCGACGTTCAATCAGCGCCGTCAGCACCGGCGACTCGCTCACCTCAAAATACGCCCATTTGTTTGTCTTGCCGGCCCTGAACCGCAGCTTGCCGTCTACCGGCATGCGGCAGGTTCTGGCGTCTGTAAGCCTCATGCCGGTGGTGGTGGCAATGTCCAGGCAGTCGCGCAGCACCTGGTCGGCGTGTTCGTACAGCGCCGCAAACATGGCGTCTGTCACTTCCACCTCGCGCGCCTGCTCGGCGTTCTTCCAGTCCTTGACGCCAGCGGCTGGCCAGTGCAGCTCTGTCATGCCCCACAGCCGGGCTTTGCCCCAAACAATTGACAGCACCGACAACTCGCGGTTGCCCTGCGTCTTGGCCGTGCGGGCGTCCAGGTAAGTGCGAAGCACCGGCAGGGTGACTTCGTGCCATGCCATGTGCCCCATAGACTCCTCGACGTTTTTGAGCTGCTTGGCGTAGCTCTTGCGGGTTTCTGGCTTGTCGTACTTGGGCAGCAGCTCATCACGCCATTTGTCGATTGCCTGCTGGATGCGGCCAATGGTGAGTGGAATGTGGTGGTGCAGCTTGTGCCACTGCTCCAAGGCTGCAACGTAGTCAGTCCCCAGCTGCACATCGGGCTTGCCGGTGCCACGCATGTCGTATCGGTAGTACGTCCAGACTTGGCCGTTTTGACCACGGTGAATCTTGGTGCGCAGGCCTGGGTACTTTGACTTTTTCATTTGATTGCTGACAATTTCAAGCCAGAGGAGCGCACCACTGTACGCCCTTCAAGCCATTGCAGCACATGCACCCGGCTAATAATCAAGCGGCGCCCCTCCAGCCGGTGCGGCACGCCACGCTCTGCAAGCCAGGCCGCCTGCGCGCCGGGCCGGGCGTAGCCGGTAAGGGCGTGGATTTCTTGGGGCGGCAGGTATTCACTCATGTGTTGCGCTCCTTGATGCCGTGTGCGGCTTCGATGGCATTGTTAATCACCGCATCCGTCAGCGGCGTGCGCTGTGCTGCGGGTGGGGTGTAAAGCTTTGTGCCGATTGGCGTAGAAAGCGAATGCTCAGCAGAAACCCATTGAAGCATTGGCAAGTTGGCCGCTGGCCCGCTTGACACGACAATCGCCACCGGCTCGGCTTGCTGCTCTGGCTGCTCCAGCGCGGTGCGGAGGTTTTGTAAAACAGCGGAATGTGCATCAAATGCCAAGCCACTCTCCAACGCCTCCAGCGCCTGCTGCGCGGCTTGTCTTAGGTCAGTCATGGTTACTCCTTAATGTTGTGGGCGTTTTCAATGGCTCGGGCAAAGTCAAAACTGTCACTGGAGTTTTGATACAGGAACGCTATGTGTTCATCCGTCAGCGGCTTGCGCTGTGCCAGCTTGTGTTCAAGCATCGTGCAGTGCTGCGCCAGCTTTGCGTATTGTTGAGCCACCGGCTCGGCTTGCTGCTCTGGCTGTGCTGCGGGTGGGGTGGTGTAAAGGGGCTGATAGTGTGTGTCAACAACTTTACTCGGCAGTGTGTATTTGATGTGCGTTAAGCCCCCGTAGGTCACCATCCACGCCACCGGCTCGGCCTCCTGCTCTGGCTGCTCCAGCGCGGTGCGTAGGGCGGCAATAGCAGTATCCCGGTAGTGAATTTGCTGCGGGTGTTTAATAGCTGAGTGGTGCTCCAACGCCTCCAGCGCTTGTTGCGCGGCTTGTCTTAGGTCAGTCATTACGCCACCACCAGCCGAGTCGCGCTCACCAGCCGGCAGCCAGCCACCTCGCGCCCAGCCTTCAGTTCAGCCGCCACCGCGCTTTTGCTGATTGATGGTTTCGGCTCGGGCGTGTGCCAATAGCTGGCCGGCACTTGCGCCTCATCAAACACCTCCACGCTCGGCGGGTTGACGCGCAGGCTCACATCAAACAACGGGCAGTTGATGCGCTCAATGCCGGCTTGCTGCATGTTTTGCTTGAGGTAGTCCCGCAGCCCGGCGGCAATGCGCTCATGGCGCTTTTTAAGAGCCGTCAGCCGTGCGATCTCGGCTTCGAGGTGGGGCAAGTACTGCTCGGCCGATTTTGCAACCAGCAGCACGCCTTGCGCTTTGGCGCTGATCTCATCCGTCAGTCCGCTGGACTCGATGGTGTCAGCCACGGTCTCGGCGTCCAGATCCATGTTGGACAGGCGCTCGGCCAGTTGTTTGTACTGGCCGACCAAGTCGTAAAGTGCGGTCATAGTGTTGCTCCTAAAAAGGTGGGGTACTCGCGACATACGACATACTGACTGCCCTGATTGAAAAGGGATTAAGACCAGCAGCCAGCATCCGCTTTCCCCCGCAAATCAAAATGGGATGTCGTCGTCCATATCGTCAAACCCGCTGCCAGCCAGTGCGGGTTGCGCTGCTTCGGCAATCGGCGCTGGCCGAGCAGTTGCTGCGCTGGCAGCCACCGCCGCCTGACCGCCAATCAACTGCACATCCAGCACCCGAGCCACCAGCTTGTGGCCCTCGCCGTTCTTGCCGGTGTAGGTTTCGATATGCACATCCTCCAGCGTCACGCCGATCTGGTGGCCCTTGGCTAGGTAAGGTGCCAGTGCCTCGGCGCGCTTGCCCCACAGGGCCGCATCGACCCACTGGGTGGGCTGCTTGCCGTCCTGGCCCTTGCGGCCGTAGCTGAACGCCAGCGACAGGCTGGCCACCGCCTCGCCTTGGGCGGTAAACCTCACCTCTACATCGCGCCCAATACGGGCCACGCCAAATGCTTTCATGCTGCTTCCTTTTCTGTGGTGGGTGTAGTGGTGAGTTCGGCTTTGCGGGCGTAGGTGGCTTTTTTAATGGCTTGGTGGTGGGCGGCGTCAAGCATTTGCAGCGCCGCCTCGTAATTGGTGCGTAGCAGATCCACATTCATGCTGGCACTGATGTTGCGCAGAATGGCGCTCACATCGGGCTTGTCCTCCGGGTGCAGGTCGCCCTTGTGCCACAGGTCAAGGGCAGCGCCAAAACGCATTCCGGCATTGCGCAGGGCATCGCCAATCACTTCCTTGATGGCATCGCCGCCGGTCTTGCTGCCAGCGTGGCCGTAGCCCAGCCGGGTGACGCCGCACACCGTCAAGCGGATCCACATGCCGCCCAGCTCATCCATCACCGGCAGGCCGTTGGCGGCCATTGACAGCGGCTCCCAAGTCCAGGCTGGGTCGGCGTCCAGCAGGCGGTCAGTGAGGGCAGCATGGCCCACATAGGCCAGCTTGGCCCCGCCTTTGGGCAAATAGCTGATCTGATGCTCTGGAAACGGCTGGCGCAGCAGGGCCAGGCTGGGGTTGTCGCTGGGGTGCGTGTTCATGATTTTTCTCCTTCAGTTAAAAGTTGTTCAGCCGTCCGCTGCGGTGGGTACTTCACCCCCAGCGCCTCGCACAGTTCGGGCATCCGCGCCCAGCCGGTGGGCGACTCCATGCCGATGGCGTAGAGCAGATCTGTCAGTTGTTGCTGGCTCATAGCATCCCCCAGACGTAGCCTGCCGCACCGCCGGCAATCACCAGCAGCAGGCTCACGGCAAGCGTCATCACGGTGTACATGACGGCCTCCTCCAGCCAGCCGATTTGCTCGACAGGCTCATTGCTCAGCAAGCACTCGGTTTCGCACTTAGCATCAGGCCTCGGGCAAGCACCGCCGATGTCGCAGCGGCGGTACAGCGGCTTGGCTGTGGCAACTTGCGCCGGTTTGCGCACCGGGCAGTTGCGGCCTTGGTTGCATTGGTAATCGCAGCAGCTCATTTGCTCCCCCAGCTTTCAATCATTCGCCGCTTTTGCTGAGCGGCAGATCGCGCTATCCACAGCGTCAGCCGGGCCAGTGCGGCGGTTTCCAAGGCATCAAGTTGGGCGGCGCTCATGGCGTCACCCTTGCCACAATCGTCTTGTGGCCTCGCTTGGTAAAGCACTGAACAGCGCCGTCATCGCGCAGCTGCCAGCCAGCGTTCTCGCCGCAAGCCTGTTGCGCTGCCCGTTCAAACCGCGCCTGCGCCGCGGCAGCGCGCTGGGCATCCTTGGCGGCGGCTGCGCTGTCAATGGCGGCCTGGTGGTCGCTAGGCCCGTCCAGCAAATAGGCTGACGACAGCACCAGCGCCACAGCGCCGGCCAGGGTGTAATTGATGATGTGATTCATGCCTCTGCCCCCGCGCACAAATCAGCCCAATCGTGGGTGTACTGCTCGGCGCACTTGGCCAGCACCGCCTTGACCTTGGGGCAGCTACTCGTCTTGAGCGCATCCAGCAGCACCGCAAACACCGCATCACTGCCCAGCATGTCGCTGACCGCCTCGTCAAACGACTGGTAGCGCACCTTGCGCTGGTCGGCGTAGACCACTGGCAGTGGTTGGAAGTGTTTGAATCCGTCCGTAATCTCGGCTTGATAGCGAACCAGCGCAGCCTCGGTGGCGTCTGCGCCGGCCTGCATGGCATCGTCATAGCGCAGGGCGTCTGCGGCGGGGTGTGCGGTGTAGTTCATGCTGCCTCCCGCTGTTCTTTGACGTACTTGGCAAGGCACTGAATGCCCTGCTCAGCTTTGAAAACAAACTTGGCAAACTGGGCAAGGTCTTCCTCGCTCATTTGGTGGATTGCCATATGCCTGATGTGTTCCACGTTTGCGCAAAGCTCGCCCGTCCACAGGGCGATCAGTCCGACACTGGCGCTCATGCTGCCACCATCATGCGTTCACATTCGGCACAATTGCATGGAACAACCCAGCCCTTAATATCGTCTCGCAATTCGCGCATGGTGTCGTATGCACGAACATGCTCAAGGCTGTATGCGTCATGGGCAAACTTCCAGCCAGACGGAAGGTTGAGGATGTAGACGCCTGGCTCGTCGGTATCGACATCGCGGGCCACATCGAGTTTGTATTTACTTGCCATCTTTCACTCCTTACCCCGTTGATTCAGGGTATGGCTCTATTATCGGTATTCCTGTATTAATGTCAACAACAAAAACACAATAAAACCGATAAATCGTAAAAAAAGATGACTAGTGGAAACCCTTACCCCAAAAACATTTTGGAGGTGTTAGCCTTGAGCTTGATAAAACGCAAAAACAGGAGCGCGACATGGCACGAATCGTGCATGGGGGGGGCATGCTTACGCTTGCCAAGCTGGTTGCGCCCGAGGAGCGCGCAGCGGCTAGGCGGCTGGCCCAGCGCTCGGAGCGCTACGGCGTTACGGTAATTGTCTTTTGCGACCCAGCGCTGTTTGCGCGCTGGATGGCGATTCAAGCCGGTCTAGGATCGCAGCACTCGCTGCGCCAAACGCCTGAGCGCGCTTGATTCTGTCCCGCAATGGGATCAGGTCAAACAGCATGGCCAACTCAAGCGCAGCGCTGGACAGCGTAGTGACTTGGGTTTGCTCTGTGGATGCGTCCTTAGCCTGCATGTCGCCATGCCCATAGGCCAGCCATTCAACTGACACGCCGCAGCGCTTAGCCAGGGCCGGCGTCAACGCAGAGCCTGCGCCTTTTTTCTCCAGTTCGCCCAAGTTGGCCTGGCTGGTTCCCACCGCTGATGCCAGCTCTTGCTGGGTCAAACCGGCGTGTTTACGCGCATCAAATAGGCGTTGGCCGAACTCGCTTCTCATGCTCCTGAGAGTAGCGTTTTCGGGCATCGGCATACTTTTTTCTTGCTCTGTTGCAAAAATACAAGTTTGCCGATATGATTCCGGCATGAACTGGAAATCAATCATTCTTGACCTTCAAAACCGAGGGTTCACCCAAGCCGAAATCGCCGCGCTTTGTGGCTGTAGCCAAGCCAGCATTTCGGACATGGCAACGGGTAAAACCCGCGATCCAAGCCACATGCTGGGGGAAACACTGCTGCAGGTACACCGCCGCAAGTGCAAGCCAAAACAGGCCGCAGCCCCCGCCAGTATTGGCTCTGCTGCTACTGAAATTGGAGCGTAATCCATGGCAGCCGACAAAACAGAGCTTCGCGGCATGGCGCCGATTGACTTGGTGTCCGCGCTGGACGCCATCTCGATTTCCCGAGACATGGACAGGACGGCCTTGGTCAATGAGGTGCTGACTAAATTTGTGAAGCAGGTGGCGCATGAGATGAATGTCCTTCATCGGATGGCGCGAGGCAATGCGTTGCTGTCGGCAGATAGCGCGGAGGACGGCGCATGACCGCAGTCAAGAAACGCTGGCCGGACGGCACACCGCGCAGCCAAGGCAACGCCTTTAGCGCGCACCTTGATGGCAGGCCTAGCGTGTTTGGCACTCTCGTTGCACTGGCGAACGCCCAGCACAGCATCAACAGCACCCGCAATGTTGAGCAGCAACGCCTGACGGGCCGCGACTACAGCACGCTTTACGGCATCAGCGCCAAAGCCGACGAGAGCGTGCGCCGCTACCGCCAGCAGATCAGCATTGACCCAAACCCGCAAGCCAGCGCTGACAAGCAAGCCAAGCTGCGCGGCCGCAGCAACCAGGCGCGCAGCCAATGATCAGTTACCCGAAGACGCCGTTTGATGTGCCGCGCTGCTTTACGCCGCGCGAGTACTACGACTGGAAATCAATGATGCGCCAGAGCCTTGGGCGCGGCGAGACGCTGACCGTGTGCGACGACTGCACGCCAGCTTTTGAGGCGCAGCAGCGCGCTCTGTGCCGCTGCGAGAAGGCCGCTTGGCGCGACTTTGTGTTTGGCAAACCTGAAAAGCGTTGCACAGAAGGAGAACAGCATGCAACTCAGCATTGACTTTAACGCGCCCGTGTACCCGGTGGCTCGTCGTACCGATCCACACACCAGCCACGCCGCCGCGCATCAGGCCAAAGACCTGGCGCAAGACCACCAGCGCGCCATCCTGGCCGCCCTAGACGCGCACGGCCCCATGGGCAAGGACCAGATCGGGGAACGCACCTTGCTGACCGGCCACGCCGTCGGCAAGCGCCTGCCCGAGCTGCAGCGCATGGGGCTGGCAGCACCGACCGGGCGCAGGGTGCCGAGTGCGAGTGGGCGGCAAGAGCGGGAATGGAGGAGGCTGTGAACTACTACCCGTTCCACGTCGGCGATTACGCCGCCCACACCGGCCACCTTGAGCCGCTGGAGGACTTGGCCTACCGGCGGCTGCTGGACGCCTACTACCTGCGCGAAGGCCCGTTGCCGTTGGATGTTGCCGAGTGCGCCCGTTTGGTACGCATGAAAAAGAACCAAGCCGAAGTTGCGTCGGTGTTGGGTGAATTCTTTGAGCTGACAGACAGCGGCTGGCTGAGCGTTCGCTGTGCGGCAGAGATCGCCAAGATGCAAGACAAGCAAGCGAAGGCTAAAGCATCCGCGCAAGCGTCGGTGAACGCCCGTTCAGCGGCCGCTCAACGAACGCTCAACGAACGCTCAACGAAGGCTGAGCTACCAACACCAACACCAACACCAACACCAA
>JBEGPS010000128.1:0-6652 GCA_041181325.1 Pseudomonadota bacterium | reverse complement strand
AAGGGCTCTTCCATCGTGCTGAAGAAAGGCACCAAGGTCAAAAGCATTCGCCTGCCGCAAGGCGCGGGCGACCACGAGGTGGACTGCAAGACCGATCAGGGCGGCTTCATGCTCAAGGCCTGCTTTCTCAAGAAGGCTTGAACATGGGCCTAAAGCCGTAAGCGGCTGCTTACGTTGTGCGGCGCGGGGTCATCGGACCACGGCCTTCGATGTGGCGGAAGTTGATGCGGCCTTTGGTCAGATCGTAAGGCGACAGTTCCAGAGACACGCGGTCGCCCGCCAAAATACGAATGTGGTTCTTGCGCATCTTGCCTGCAGAGTAGGCAATCAGCTGGTGACCGTTCTCTAGCGTGACACGAAAGCGCGTGTCAGGCAGCACCTCGTTCACAACACCCATCATTTCAATCAGTTCTTCTTTGGCCATGGTGTGGTCCTTTTAAAGTAAATCAGTGAGGCCGCGTAGTGGCATTGACCCAGTCTATGCCTTGTGCGATGGAAAACTGTGCGGCAGCGTCGTGTGACGCAAATTCGTCGCGAAAGCGCATCACGCGGTCGGTGGAGGCACTGCCCCGACCGCTGGCAATGGATACCTGTGCGGCAAATTGGCCGCAAGGCAGTTGTTCGGGGCAGGCCGCAATGCGGTACTTGCCCATGGTGACAGGAATCTGTGTCGTCGTTGTTGTTGTAGTAAAAATCATTAATAACCGAAAGCAAACATGGCATGCCCTCATGCCAAAAGTCCCATCCAATCAACCTATTCGCCTGTTCATCAACCAGGCTTGAGGCACGCGCCACGGCAGGGGCATCGTCAACAGAGGGGATAAATCTACTACGCCGTGAGATGGATAGCATGGTCACAATTGAAGGGCCGGACTGAGCGCCCTTCTGCCGGGGGCGTAGCTGCAACGTGGTAAAACGATGAAGCAGTCAGTCGCCAAAAGCGACCGTCTAATGTAACACGCGAGGCCAAAATTAGCCACAATCAGGTTTTAACGGACACTTTCCCCTTTTACTCAAATTGGAACGCCCCTTGAAAACACTCATTTTCAGCTTGATTCTTGCCGCCGCAGCCCTGAGCGCCTTGGCCAAAGACGTGATCATCGACGTGCGGACCCCCGCCGAATTTGCCACCGGGCACGTTGAAGGCGCCATCAATATTGAATACGGCAATATCGCCACCGAAATTGGCAAGGCGGGTGTGGGCAAAGACGACAAGGTTGCTCTGTACTGCCAAAGTGGCCGCCGCAGCGGCATTGCGCTGGACACCCTGAAAGGCCTGGGCTTTAGCAAAGCCGAAAACGTGGGCGGCATTGAGCAAGCCCGCAAAGTTCTGACCAAAAAGTAAGGTCGCATGACTGGGCCTGCTCTCCGCGGCCTGGCACCGTTGGTGTCTACCAACACGCGGTTGCTGGTTTTGGGCAGCTTTCCGGGGATGCGGTCGCTGCAGGCGCAGCAGTACTATGGCCATCCGCAAAACCAGTTCTGGAAGATTTTAGAAGCCATTTGGCCCGCTAGCCCTTGTGGAATATGCGCAAACAGCTATGAAAATCGTAGCGCATGGCTGCTAGAGCGAGGCCTGGGCCTATGGGATGTGTACGCCTGCTGCGAGCGCACCGGTAGCCTGGACAGTGCCATCCGCAACGCCGTGCCCAACAACATCGCAGCCCTGCACCTGCCGCAATTGGCCGCAATCGCCCACAACGGCGCAGAAAGCTTTAAACACGCCCACCACACGCGAACTCTGGGCGTGCCGCTCTACAAACTGCCCAGCACCAGCCCGGCCAACGCCAGCTGGAGCTTTGAGCGCAAGCTGGAGGCTTGGCGGGAGGTGATGGCGTTGCACGGGTTGGTTTGATCGCCATTAAAATAACGGTCAAACAGGCCCCCAGCCCCGTCCAAACTGCGCAAGCAGCTATCAAATTCATAGTATGACCAGCTCCAAAACTGCCGCTCTCACCACCCACGACACCACGCGCATTGACGATGTGCGCATCGGTGCAGTGCGTCCGCTTATTACCCCGGCGCTGCTGGAAGAAAAGTTGCCTGTGCCCGACGCGGCGCAGGCACTGGTAGAGAGCAGTCGCGCGGCTATCTCGCGCGTGCTGCACGGGCAGGACGACCGGCTGGTGGTTGTGGTGGGGCCGTGCTCGATTCACGACCATGCACAGGCCATGGAATATGCGCGCGCACTAAAACGTCAGGCCGATGCCTTGCAGGACGACCTGCTGGTGGTGATGCGCGTGTACTTTGAGAAACCCCGCACCACCGTGGGTTGGAAGGGCTACATCAACGACCCGCATCTAGACGACAGCTTTGCCATCAACGAAGGGCTGGAAATGGCGCGCCGCCTGCTGCTGGAGGTGCTGGAAGTGGGCCTGCCCGTGGGCACGGAGTTTCTGGATTTGCTCAGCCCCCAATTCATCAGCGAGCTGGTCAGCTGGGGCGCCATTGGTGCGCGCACCACCGAGAGCCAGAGTCACCGCCAGTTGGCCAGCGGACTGAGCTGCCCGGTGGGCTTTAAAAACGGCACGGACGGCGGCATCAAGGTTGCCACCGACGCCATTCAGGCGGCACAGGCCGCGCACGCCTTCATGGGCATGACCAAGATGGGCCAGGCCGCCATTTTTGAGACACGCGGCAACGACGATTGCCATGTCATTCTGCGCGGCGGCAAGGCCCCCAACTATTCAAAAGCTGATGTGGACGCAGCTTGCGCCTTGCTCAAGGCCGCTGGCCTGCGCGAGCAGGTGATGATTGACGTGAGCCACGCCAACAGCAGCAAGCAGCACGTGCGCCAGATTGTGGTGGCCGCCGAAGTGGCCGCGCAGATTGAAGCGGGCGATGCGCGCATTACCGGCATCATGATCGAGAGCCACCTGCAGGAGGGCCGCCAGGACATCCAACCCGGCGTGGCGCTGCAACACGGCGTCAGCGTGACCGATGCCTGCATCAGCATGGCACAAACGGTGCCTGTGTTGGAGCAACTGGCTGCAGCCGTGCGCGCACGGCGCATTTTATTATCAAAATAGACCTGCAGCCCCCGCGCAATCTGCGTAATCAGCTATTAAATTGGTAGCACCATGAAACTCTGCATTCTTGAAAACGACATCCTGGAAGGGGAGCTGGCGCAAGCCTACACCGGCTTCGGGCCCATGTTTGTGCGCTTGTTTGAGGGTGTGGGTGCGCAGTGGCAGATGGATATTTTCAACACCATGCGGGGCGAATATCCGGCGACATTTGACGACTACGACGCCGTGTTGCTGACCGGCAGCCGGGCCGATTCGTTCTCGGACGACGCCTGGGTGGTAGAGCTGCGCAAGCAGGTCACGCAGTTGCTGGAGCAGCGCAAGAAGATGGTGGGTGTGTGCTTCGGGCACCAGCTGATTGCGCTGTGCATGGGCGCGCAGGTGGGCCGTGCGCCGCAGGGCTGGGGCGCGGGCCGCATGACCTACGACTGGCACCGGCCGGACTTGCCGCTGTCGGACCAGCGCTCCGAAATCGCCCTGCTGGCCAGCCACCAGGACCAGGTGTTTGAGCTGCCCAAGGGCGCGCAACTGGTAGCCAGTAGCGACTTTTGCCCGGTGGCGTCATTCACTGTGGGCAACGAGGTGTTTTGTATTCAGCCGCACCCCGAGTTTGAGGTGGGCCTGAGTGCCAAGTTGATCGAGCGGCGCCGAAACGTACTGGGCGAAGAAAAATACTCTACAAGCCGTCAGAGTCTGGAACACGGCCATGAGGGCGAGCACATTGCTCGCATGGTTATAGAGTTTTTGGAAAATTAACCCTCGCTCTGCCGCATAACCTGTGCCAGTGCATCGGCATCCAAGGTACGCGCTGCACCGAAGCCTGCCACTTGGTGGGCGCTTTCTAGATCAATGTCCACAAACCGAAAGTCTCCGAGTTCCGTCAAGGGCTCGGCTTCTGGAAAGCGCTGCAAATACGCGGTGCGGGCGCTGTGCCACATAGGGCTTTCAGTGGGAATAACTGCAGCGGTACCTTCTAAGGTAACGCGGGGCAAAGCGTGCACGGCTTCACCAGCAACTTCGGCCTGCATCACCATCAAGGACACTTTGGGCGACGTCTGCAAATTGCGCGTATGGGGTGCCAAACCACTGACGTGGATGACAACCGTTCCGGAGCGGTTGTCGACAGCAAAGGGCACCATGGACACAAAAGGGTGACCGTCTGTGCCAAGGGTTCCCAACGCAGCCACACGCTGGTTGTTCAAAAGGGCGCGAAGGGCTAGCGCTAGCCGGGGCTCGTGCGGTAAACCACCGCCAGTGTGGGTTGCTTTGGTCATGCCTACAGTATGAACCTATCCTCAAAAAGACGCGACCCCGGAGCGGATAAGCGGCCGGGGTCTCGGTTTAGGTCTTGCAACTTTAGCCCTCGTGAGGCTAATTTGCGCAGTATGGGCGAATAGCTTTTGCTGCTGTTTACTGTCTATTGGATGCTTAACAGATGTATTTAGTATAAATTTGAGGTGCCGGCAGACTATTGCTTTTTTGTCATGAAAATAACTAATTTTGGCAATATCTGCTTAATTTTTTGTAAAATTTAGCACATATATGAATATTGATCGCTATGACCAACAAATTTTGGAAATCCTTCAAATAGATGGACGCATTAACAACCAAGAGTTAGCAGACCGTATAGGCCTGTCGCCATCACCGTGCCTAAGGCGGGTGAGGGCACTGGAGGAGTCTGGACTCATAGTGGGCTACAGAGCGCTATTGGATGCCAAAAAGCTTGGCTTAAGTTTGATGGCATTGGTCCATATTTCGATGGACCGACACACGCCAGAGCGATTTGAAAATTTTGAAACCAGCATTGGCCTGTTGCCCGAAGTATTAGAGTGCCTGCTAATTACAGGGCAAGATGCCGATTACCAGCTTAAAGTAGTTGTTCGCGATATGGACCACTATCAAACTTTGCTACTGAGCAAAGTTACCCGTATTGAAGGGGTTACTGGCGTGCATTCCAGCTTTGTATTGCGCAAAGTTTTGGACAAAACAGCATTGGCTATAACTTGAAGGATCTACCCGCATGTGTCTAATAGCCTGGAATTGGCAACCCGATAGCCCAACACCACTGCTGGTTTTATCAAACCGTGACGAATATTACGCACGACCTACGCGTACTCTGCGCCAATGGCCCATGGCTGACCATGGTGCAAAAATATGGGCTGGGCAAGATATGCAAGCCGGTGGTACTTGGCTAGGAATTAATGCCAAGGGTAGGTTTGCAGGTGTTACCAATTACCGCTCTGGCGAACAGCAACGCAGCGATGCTACTTCGCGTGGTGAATTGGTGGCCTCTTTTTTGCAAAGTAGCTTGGACGCAAAAGACTACTTGAATGCCTTATCGAGACAAGCTCACAACTACAACCCATTTAACTTGGTAGTGTTTGATGGTGATCAGTTAATGGGGTTTGAAAGTCACCATGCGCGTACGCTCACCATGAAGCATGGCATTGGCGCAGTCTCCAACGCGGAATTTGATACACCTTGGCCAAAGTTAACGCGCATAAAAAATAAGCTAAAAGAGCAAGTAGATTTCAACACCACGGACACGAACAGCTTGGTGCATTTGCTGCATGACACAGACACCGCAAGTCACCATGAATTGCCCAGCACAGGTGTTCCTTACGCGGTAGAGCGGGCCTTATCAGCGACTTTTATCAAAACACAAGGGTATGGAACTCGGGCGTGCAGTGTGGTGCGGCTGCACCATACAAACACTGAGTTTTACGAAGAACTATTTGATGAAACTGGCCTAATTGGCACGTCAAGCTGCCAATTCTTTCTATAACAACTCAGCTATACGTTCAACTAGCGAGCGTCAGGCAATTCAATTTTGACTTCAAGTACTTCAAGGTTGTCCTGCCGCTCTAAGTTAACCTTGATGTCTGATGGATTGATCTTGATGTACTTGCTGATCACGGCCACCAGTTCACGTTGCAAAGCAGGCAAATAGTCAGGCTCGGCGGCATTGCGGCCGCTGCGTTCGTGCGCCAGAATAATTTGTAAACGTTCTTTGGCAACGCTAGCTGTCTTCTTTTTCTCACCCAAGAGAAACGAGAGAAATGACATGGTGTTATTTCCCCCCAAAAAGACGCTTCAAGAGGCTTTGTTTGGGTGCTTCAGTGAAGCGCATTGGCTTCTCAGCACCTAAAAATCGGTCGATCACATCTTTGTAAGCTTCTGACACATCGCTGCCTTGCATGTGCACTGCGGGTACACCTTGGTTAGAGGCTTGCAATACCGATTCACTTTCAGGAATTACGCCAATCAATTTGATGCGTAGGATATCTTGAATGTCTTCTAGCGACAGCATTTGTCCTTGGTCCACCCGCGCCGGGTTGTAGCGAGTGATCAGCAAGTGCTCCTTGATGGGATCACCGCCTTCCATGGCACGCTTGGTTTTGCTGGCCAGCATGCCCAAAATACGGTCAGAGTCACGTACTGAGGACACTTCAGGATTGGTCACCACCAAGGCTTCATCAGCAAAATGCATAGCCATCAAGGCACCTGTCTCAATGCCAGCTGGTGAGTCGCAGACGATATATTCAAAGTCCATGGCACCCAAATCACTCAAAACTTTTTCAACACCAACTTGCGTTAAAGCGTCTTTGTCACGGGTTTGAGAGGCT
>JBEGPS010000127.1:0-9745 GCA_041181325.1 Pseudomonadota bacterium | reverse complement strand
GTGGAACTGGCTGCGCGGCCCGGTGGAGCGGTACACACTGCAAAAAACAGGCCGAGAGCTGGTCATTGCAGGCGACATCACCGTGCACTGGAGCTGGCCCGCGTTACGCGTGCAAGCCGCTGCAGTGACCTTTGCCAACCCCCCATGGGCGCAAGAAAAGCAGATGGTGACGGCCCAGGGGGTGGAGGTTTCGGTCAATTTGCCGCAATTGCTGCAGCGCACCGTGGCGTTCCCCGAAGTCCGCCTGGACCAGGCCACCATTTACCTTGAGCAAGCCAGTGGGGGCCGCAAAAGCTGGCTGCTTGACCTGGCGCAACAGGACGAAAACGCACGTATCGCCATTGGGCGCATTGCGCTGACCAACGGCACGCTGGGCTACGACCACAAGGACGAAAAAACCAGCCTTCGCGCCCAACTCTCCACGGCCGCAGCTGCCAGCGAGAGCAGTGCCGCAGGGGATTTGGTTTTTCGATTGCAAGGCGGCTACAAAGGCCAAGCGGTCCAGGCGCAAGGCAGTGGTGGCCCCGTACTGGCCCTGCGCGACACCAATCTGCCTTACCCCATCACCCTGGATGCCACCGTGGGCCCCACCCACCTGACAGCCAAGGGGCACATTACCGGCCTGCTCAGCCTGGCTGCAGTGGATGTGCAAATGGCGCTGCGCGGCGGGAGCCTAGAGCAGCTCTACCCGCTGCTGGGCATCGCGCTCCCGGCAACGCCGCCGTATTCCACTAAGGGGCACCTCGTGCACAGCGGCAGCACCTTGCGGCTGGAGCAGTTTTCAGGGCGTGTGGGCAGCAGCGACATTGCCGGATTTGTGCAAGTGGTCACCAGCGGCAAGCGCCCGGTACTAACCGCAGATGTGCGGTCGCAGCGCCTCGCGTTGGACGACCTGGGCCCCCTGATTGGCTCGCGCGCGGGCAACACCGCAGCGAAAGCGGCGCCCATACACGCCTCCGGACGGGTATTGCCGGACCTGCCCTTTAATGCTGAGCGCTGGGGTTCGGTGGACGCCGAAGTGAAATTTCAGGCCAAAACCCTGACCCGCACCAAAACATTGCCGCTGGAAGACCTGGTGGTGGGCTTAAGCCTGCGAGACAAAGTGCTGACGCTGGACCCGTTGAACTTTGGCCTGGCTGCCGGCGAACTGAACGCAAAAATCACATTAGACGGGCGCACCCAGCCCATCCTGGCGAGTGCCCAGGTGCGTGCCAAAAAGGTGTTGCTGGCCAAACTGTTTCCCACCATCGACCTGAGCAAAAGCAGCATTGGCGAGGTCCATGGCGACTTCAATCTGACTGGCAGCGGTAACTCGGTCGGCACTATGTTGGCCAACTCCAACGGCAAGATGGGGATGGTGGTGGCCGGTGGAAAAATCAGCAAACTGCTGATGGAGCAAGCGGGGCTGCATTTGTGGGAAATATTCAACCTCAGCCTCACAGGCGACAAACTGATCAAGCTACGCTGTGCAGTAGCCGACTTTGATGTCAAGCAGGGGCGCATGCAAACGCAAGCCTTGGTCTTTGACACCGAAGTCACCACCCTGATGGGCACGGGCAACATCGATCTTAAGCATGAGCAACTGGACCTGGTGTTCAACCAACGCACCAAGAAAACCAGCCCCTTAGCGCTGCGCAGTCCCATCTATATTCGGGGCAGCTTTGCCCAGCCCCGGGTAGAAGTGGACAAGGGCCGCATCGCCCTGCGTGCAGCAGGTGCTGCAGTGCTGGGGGCGATCAATCCCCTTCTGACACTGATACCGCTGATTGACGCCGGGCCCGGCAAAGACAGCGATTGCGGGCAGCTGGTGCGCGAGGCAAAGTCCTGAGCACGACGAGCTTAAGGCGAATGCGCGGGACACAGGGCAAAATGTCCCCATGAAAGCACCTCCCAGACTCCAATCCCTCGTTGAAGAGGGTCTCATCGACACCGTGGTGAGACAACTCATGAGTGGCAAAGAGGCCATGGTGTTTGTGGTGCGCTCGGGCGAACAAACGCTGTGCGCCAAGATCTACAAAGAGGCCAACAACCGCAGCTTTCGCCAAGCAGTGGACTACACCGAAAACCGCAAGGTCAAAAACTCGCGCTCGGCCCGCGCCATGGCCAAGGGCAGCAAGTTTGGCCGCCAAGAGCAAGAGGCCGCCTGGCAAAGCGCCGAGGTGGACGCGCTGTACCGCCTGGCCGCTGCCGGTGTGCGTGTGCCGCAGCCGATTAACTTTTGCGACGGCGTGCTGCTGATGGAACTGGTCACCGACGCCAACGGCGACGCCGCCCCGCGCCTAAACGACGTAGCATTTACTCCCGCGCAAGCACTGCAACACCACGCCACATTGATTGGTGAAGTGGTGCGCATGCTGTGTGCGGGCGTGGTGCACGGCGATTTGTCAGAGTTCAATATTTTGCTGGCGCACATGGCGGGCACGGATGGTGCTGACGGCGTGGACGAGCCAGTCATCATCGACCTGCCCCAGGCGGTAGACGCTGCAGGCAACAACCACGCCCAGCGCATGCTGCTGCGCGACGTGGCCAACCTGCGTGATTTCTTTGGCCAGTTTGCCCCCGCGCTACTAAAAACCGACTTTGGCCCCGAGATTTGGAGCCTGTACCAAGCAGGATTGCTCAGTATTGAGACACCGCTCACCGGCCATTTCGAGCGCACGCATGCCACCGTGGACATGCAGGCCGTGCTGCGCGAAATTGACGATGCGCGTGCCGAAGACGCGGCGCGCCGGTTGCGCATGGCCACCGCAGCGGGCTAGCCGGTGGCGTGCCGCTGCTTCAGGATGCGATAGAGATTGCCCTCAATCCAGTCGGCCAGGCTTTGCACTTCATGGGCCACCTCCAGCCCCATGCGGGTCAGGCTGTACTCCACATGCGGAGGCACTACGGGGTAGGCGGTGCGCAATACAAAGCCATCGGCCTCCAAATTTTGCAGGGTCTGGGCCAGCATTTTTTCGCTCACGCCGCCCACCTTGCGGCGCAAATCGCTAAAGCGGTAGGTGCGCTCCAGCAGTGCCACCAGCACCAGCACACCCCAGCGGCTGGTGACGTTTTGCAGCACCTGGCGCGAGGGACACTCTACGGCGAACAGTTGCCCACGTTGCTTCTTGGATATTGCCATTGGGTACTTACCTTTTTGTGCGTACTTACTAAAAGTTTGCGCTTTGCCTATTATCGCGTCCTCACCATTTTTTACAAGGATTTCTCATGATCGCTGTTACTGGAGCCACCGGACACTTGGGCCGGCTCGTCATTGCCGAACTGCTGCGCACCGTGTCTGCCGCGCAGATTGTTGCAGCTGTGCGCACGCCTGCCAAGGCACAAGACCTGGCAGCGTTGGGCGTGCAAGTACGCCAGGCCGATTACGCCCAACCCGCTACCTTGGCGGCCGCTTTTGCGGGCGTCGACAAAGTGCTGCTGATATCGTCTAGCGAAGTGGGCCAACGCGCAGTGCAACACCGCGCGGTGATTGACGCGGCCAAGGCCGCAGGCGTGCAACTCATTGCCTACACCAGCATCTTGCGTGCGGACACGTCTACTTTGGGTCTGGCTACTGAGCACCAAGAGACCGAAGCCGCACTAGCCGCATCGGGCATGCCCACGGTGCTGCTGCGCAACGGCTGGTACACCGAAAATTACGAGACCGTGGTGCCTACCGCCGTGCAATACGGCGCGGTGATGGGTAGCGCGAAAAATGGCCGCATTTCCGCCGCATCGCGTGCGGATTACGCTGCCGCCGCGGCTGCCGTGCTCACACGCGAAGGGCAGGCAGGCAAGGTGTACGAACTGGCAGGCGACACCGCATTCACCTTGGCGGAATTCGCTGCAGCCATTGCCCAGCACAGCGGCAAACCCGTGGCTTATGTGGACATGCCCCAGGCCGACTACGCCGCTGCACTGGTCAAAGTGGGCCTGCCCGAAGGCTTTGCCGCGCTGCTGGCCGACTCAGACGCTGGCGCAGCCTTGGGCGGTTTGTTTGATGACGGCAAACAGTTAAGCCAACTCATTGGGCGCAGCACCACGCCGATTGCCAATGTGATTGCAGCCGCGTTGAACAGCTAGGCAAAACGCTCTACCATTGGTTGGGTATCCACAGGCATCTACAAGGAGCTACGCCATGCCCACCAATTCCGTTCAACTGCACCGCGTTCTGAAAGCTCCGGCAGAGCGCATTTACCGCGCGTTTCTGGATGCGGGTGCCATGGCCAAGTGGCTGCCACCCTATGGCTTTACCTGCACGGTGCACCACATGGACGCGCAGGTGGGTGGCAGCTTCAGAATGTCGTTCACCAACTTCAGTGGCGGCGGTGGCAACAGCTTTGGTGGTGACTACCTGGAGCTGGAGCCCGCCAGCCGCATTTGCTACACCAGCGCGTTTGACGATCCCAACCTGCCTGGCACCATGAAGACCACGATTGTGCTCAAGCCTGTGCTCTGCGGCACGGAAATTACGGCTACACAGGAAGGCATTCCCGACATCATTCCCACGGAAATGTGCTACCTGGGTTGGCAAGAGTCTCTGGCACAACTGGCCACGCTGGTCGAGCCCAACATCCCCGGCTAGGCCACACCCAAGGAGCACACCATGAAGGTTGAACCGTATCTGTTTTTCAATGGCCGCTGCGAAGAGGCCATTGCGTTTTACCAGCAGGCGCTGGGTGCAGAAGTCACGCTGCAAATGCGCATGAACGAGGCCCCCGATCCGCCGCCGCCCGGCGCCCTACCTGAGGGCTTCGAGAACAAAATCATGCACGCCAATTTGCGCATCGGCGAGATGAATCTGATGGTGTCCGACGGCAACAGCGACATGCAGCCCAGCTTTAAAGGGTTTACGCTGTCTTTGGGCGTGGACGATGCCGCCCAGGCCGAGCGCGCATTCAACGCGCTGGCAGTGGGCGGCAAGGTGGTTATGCCCCTGGGCAAAACATTTTGGTCGCCCTGCTTTGGCATGCTGGAAGACCGCTTTGGCGTCGGCTGGATGGTCATCGCGCAGGACGGCAACGCGCCTTCTCCGTGAAGGTGGCGCACACCGCAACCCACACGCCCCACGCCGTAGCGCGGTTGCGCGCAGACCGGCTGGCCCGCAGCACCAAACCCTTTCTGGCCCGCGGCGGCATCAAGGGTGAGCGCTGCGCGCAGTGCCGTCTTGCCCCCAGCCATTGCATCTGCGCGCTGCGCGCAATAGTGCCCACCCAGGCAGGCATGTGCTTGTTGATGGCTGATATTGAGCCCTTGAAGCCCAGCAACACCGGCTGGCTGATTGCCGACGTGGTGCCCGACACCTTTGCCTTTGGCTGGACCCGCACCGAAGTTGATCCTGCACTGCTGGCCCTGCTGGCCGACCCGCAGTGGCAGCCGTATGTGGTGTTTCCCGGTGAGTTTGTAGCCCCTGAGCGCGTGGTGACGGAATTGATAGACCAGGGGCCACAACTCGCCGCCGGGCCGCCCCAAGGCGAGCTCCCCCCCACGGGGGGCAGCGACCCGCACAGCGGCGGAGCGTGGGGGCCACGTTCCAAGCGCCCGCTGTTCATCTTGTTGGACGCCACCTGGGCCGAGGCGCGCAAGATGTTTCGCAAAAGCCCGTACCTCGATGCGTTTCCTGTGCTGAGCCTGGAGCCGGAGCGAGTGTCGCGCTACCAGTTACGCCGCTCGCGCCGCGACGACCACTTTTGCACCAGCGAAGTGGCTGCGCTGTGCCTGACCTTGGCAGGCGAAACCCGTGCCGCGCAAACGCTGGAAACTTATCTGGATGTGTTCACCCACCACTACCTGCAAGCCAAGCACCAACTGCCAGCACAGCTGGACAGCGCGGCCCACGCGAAGCTGAAATTGCTATTAATTTAATAGCTAGCTACGCAGTCTGCACGAGCGCTACAGGTATATTTTGCTAAAAATTTGCCTACATGCGCCCTTGTTGGCGTAGCAAATTCGCACGGTCGCGAATGCCCTTTTGGCCCGCGTGCAACGCCTCGTCGCTCGTATGCACCGAGTAGTGGCCCAGGTGCAGCGGGTGCGGGTGTGGCACCCCTGAACCCAATACAAAAGCCGTGTCGCTCTCGGCGGTGAAGGTGATGCCCTCCAAGCTCTGGTCAAACACCACCATATCGCCCGTGCGCAGCGCACTCGGTGCAGACAGTGCACCCTCACCCACGGCAACCCACGCTACGGTGTGGCCCGCCGGGGGCGCAAAGTGCCAGGTCTCGCCCGCTTTCAGGTGCACCCCTAGGTAGGTGATATCGGCGGGCGCGGGAATTGGGCTGGTCTGGCCCGCATAGCTGCCCAGCAACACACGCGCCGGGCCCACTTGGGGCACATCGTGCGGGTCCAAATAACTGCTGTGCGCATCTGCCAGCTCCAGCTCAGGCGGCATGGCCACCCAGAGCTGAAAGCCCATGACCCGCTCGGCGTCCACGGGGTTGCTGCGGTGCCACACACCGCCACCGGCCATCATCCACTCCACGCCATGGTTGGGCAACGTGCCGCGCGCGCCGTGTTCACCGGTGGTGTCTTCGTACTGCATCTGGCCGTCCATCAGGTAGGTCAGCGTGGCAATGCCCGAATGCGGGTGCATACCAAAGCCCAGTGGCGGCCCGCCTGCAGCCGTCTCAAACCGGTCCAAAAAAATAAACGGCTTGATCACTTCCCCCAGGTCGGAGGGGCTCACCAGCCGCGTGATGGGGCCATGCGTGCTGCCACGGGTGCGGTGGATGATGGCTACTTCAGGCATGGAAAAAACTCCAGATTAGGTCTATTCAACAAATGCATTTAGCTGACTTGGGTCCACTCTTGGGGCGACTGCCAGCCCGCACACCAGGCAGCAAGTTGATCCGCTGGCATAGGGCGGGCAATTCCGTAGCCCTGGGCCAGTTCACATCCAAGCCCGATTAGTTGCTGACCATGGGCAATAGTTTCAACCCCCTCTGCAATCACATTTCTGCGAAACGCTGCCGCCAGACCGATCACGCCTTTGACTATCGACATGTCGTCCTGGTCTTCCAGCATGTCACGCACAAAGCTCTGGTCGATCTTGAGCGTCTCAACCGGTAGGTGCCGCAAGTAGGTTAAAGAGGAATAGCCGGTGCCGAAGTCATCAATGGCAAATTGAACACCCATGCGATGGCACTCCCCCATGATGGTTGCGGTGGAATTCAGGTCGTCCAGTGCACTGGTTTCCAGAATCTCCAGCTCCAGGCACTGCGGCGCAACAGACGGATGGCTCCTGAGCAATTCCGCCAAATGCTTTGGGAAACTGGCACTTTGGAGCTGCCTGGCGGCAATATTGACACTGACATGCATGACGAGTCCTTGGGCCGCCCAATTGCTCATTTGTTGAAGCGCGGCTTTCATCACCCAGACACCAATAGCCTCATTCAAGGGATGCCGCTCGATGGCGGGCAAAAATGCGCCGGGCAGGAGTAGCCCTTTTTCGGGATGCTGCCAACGTAGAAGCGCCTCGGCCCCCACCACAATGCCAGTGCGCATGTTCACCTTGGGCTGGTAATACAACACAAACTCTTGTTGCGACAGACCATGCGCGATCTGTTCTTGCTGCAAGGTGCGTCCACGGACCTCGGCTTCCTGCGCCGAATCGAATAGGGTGTAACGGTTCTTTCCGCTTTGTTTGGCCTCGTACATCGCCTGGTCTGCATGACGCATTAGTTGATCGACGTCGGCATTGTCTTGCGGGTACATGGTCACCCCCACACTGGCAGTGACCCGCATCTCCACGCCCTGCACCATGACCGGGCGCGCGCATGCCTCCAAAAGCCGAGCCACCATCTGCATACAGTCCTGCGTAGTGTCCACATCGGTCAACACGGCGACAAACTCATCCCCACCCATGCGCGCCAGCGTGTCCACTCCGCGCAATGCCGCTTTCATTTGCTTGGAAATTCCGACTAATAGTTCGTCGCCAGCCTCGTGTCCGTAGCGATCATTGATGGCTTTGAATCCATCCAGATCGAGGTACAACACTGCCAGACTCTTGCTGTGGCGCTGACACAAAGTCATCGCCTGGTACAACCGGTCCGACAGGAGCAAGCGGTTGGGCAAGTCAGTCAGAGCATCAAAGTAGGCCCCGTGCTCCAGCTCCTCCTGTTGCAGCTTCAACACGGTCACATCGGAGAACAACGCAACATAATTTCGGACCTTGCCATCGTCCGACTTCACGATGTTCACGGTAAGCCAAACAGAATAAGACTCCCCGTTTTTTCGGCGACTCCAAAGCTCGCCCTTCCACTCGCCCTGGTGCAGCAACGCAAGGCGTATGGATTCAAATACTTCAGGCCCTTGGCGGCTTGATCGGAACATCTTTGGATGGTTGCCAAGCACATCCTCCCTGCTGTAGCCCGTAATGCGCGTAAAGGCATCATTGACTTCGATCATCGCGCCCTTGCGATCCGTGATCAGAATGCCTTCGCTGGCTTTGGTAAACACGCTGGCTGTGAGCTTCAATTGCCGGGTAGCACTGACCTGCTGCGTAATGTCCCGGACGATCTTGGAAACACCGATCAGCTTGCCTGTGCCATCCCGAATAGGAGAGATAGTGACCGATGCATCCATAAGACGCCCATCTTTGTGGATTCGAATCGATTCAAAATTTTCAACGGCCTGTCCCTTCCGTATTTTTTCAATGACGTCTACTTCTTCATTCCACCGGTCTGGCGGCAGCAGCCGTCGAACCGGCTGGCCCAGCATCTCAAATGCGGAATAGCCAAACATGCGCTGTGCGCCTGGATTCCAGCTGTTGATGGTGCCATCCAGTGACCGCCCGACAATCGCTTCATCCGTTGACTGGATGATGGCGTCAGAGGTCCGCGATGCCTCCAATGCTCGCAAGAGCGCAGCACTCAGAAAATAACTCGCCACAGAAAGCAGCGCGGCCACCACCGCCAATATCGCCGTATGGGTTCGCCAAGGCTGCAAAAGATCGACCTTGCTCTCACTGACGTACACCGCCAGTGGATAGCCGTCTACCTTGGCAAAGGACACCAGACGCGGCTTGCTGTCGAAAATACTGGCCTCGGATTCGTAACTGCCTCGGGACTGCTTTCCCTTGTAGTTCTTCCAGGCTTGGCCGTTGGCGATAGACTTTCCAACCACGCCTTCATTATTAGGGCTTCGAAACAACACCATACCGTCACTACGCACAATGCCAATAGTGCCGAAGGGCTTGAGACGTTGGGCTTCAAAAGGCACCGCAATGTCATCCAAACGCATGGTGATCCAGAGAACACCGATGCGGCTTTGGGCATTTGTCACGCGCATGGAAATAGGTATGAGCTGCTTTTTGGTAACACGCCCAATGATGGGTTCGCCCACAAATAGTCCCTGCGCTGTGCCGTTCATTTGAGCGCGAAAATATTCGCGATCGTTAACCATCACCGCGGCAGAGGGAGTCACACCCGGAGGCAACACCAAAGAGCCCGTGTGGGTGGCCATGCGTAATTCCAGCATGCCATCAGACGCCTTCTGCAGTTGGTCGATCAAGCTGATGAAGTCCGCTTCTTTGAAGGGATCTTTTTCAGGGTGCGCGCTGATCCAGTGATTTGCCGAAATCAGCGTGGACTCCGCCTGCTTGAAGAGCCCCTTGGTTTGCGCTTGTACTGCGGTGGTGAGTTGCTCCAGTATCTGTTCGTTGGATGACAGGATACTCTCCCGCTCCCACCATGACCAGAAGCCAACAAAGCACCAGACACACACCAACAGGGGCCCCATCACCCCGATCAAACTTTTCGGATTCCCT